>JANXSV010000289.1 GCA_025356505.1 Methylovirgula sp. | reverse complement strand
CGAATGCTCAATTCCATAGCGCAAGGTGTGCAGACCGCCGGATTTGCCCTTAAAATTTTCCGGACTCCAAATGCCAAGGCCATTGCCCTGATCGATTTCGATCGGCGCATCAAGTATCTGGCTTGAAGGCGTGTAACCGTTGTCGAGCGCGGTGGCGTAGACAAACGGCTTGAACTAGGAGCCGGGCTGCCGCTTGGCCTGCGTTGCGCGGTTAAACTCCGATTGGTCAAACGAGAATCCCCCGACCATGGCGAAAACACGGCCGGTAAACGGGTCCATGGCGGTGATGGCGCCTGAAACCTCAGGAATCTGGCGCAAGCGAAATTGGCCGGATTTGGCATCGAGCGGTTCCACATAAACCACATCACCCGGGATAAACACGCCCTTCAAAGATTTGCGGGTCCAGGCTATGCCGGAGGCGGAAACCTGACCTGTCTCGCGGACTGAATCAACCGCGCCGGAACGATCTTTGGAAGGTTGCAACCCGATACGGGCGGAAGTGTCTGTCATGTCGAGCACGATGCCGAGACGCCACGGACGCACATCGTTGTAAGATGTCACGTCGGCGAGTGCAGTGCCCCAATCCGCGCCAAAATCAATGTGCTTGACCGGTCCGCGCCAGCCGTGCGCTTCATCGTAGCGCACCAACCCGTCGGTGAGCGCCTTACGCGCCATTTGCTGCATTTTCGGATCAAGCGTGGTGCGAACCGAAAGGCCACCTTCGTAGAGTTTCTTTTCGCCGTAGCGGTCCGAAAGCTCGCGGCGCACTTCCTCGGCGAAGAATCCGGACGCATAGTTGGTCGGAACAATGGCCTTTGGATTGACACCCAGCGGCTCTTTTTTAGCCGCTTCGCCATCGGCGCGCTTGACGAAACCATCAACAATCATGCGCTCGATAACGTAATTTCGGCGCGCCTCGGCGCGGTCGCGCTTGGTAAAGGGATGGTAATTGTTCGGGGCTTTGGGCAAAGCTGCAAGATAGGCCATCTCGCTCAAGCTGAGTTCGGTTACTGACTTATTGAAGTAATTCAACGAGGCCGCCGCAACGCCGTAATTGCCGAGACCAAGGTAAATTTCGTTGAGATAAAGCTCAAGAATCTTTTCTTTGGAGTAATTCTTCTCGATACGCAGGGCGAGCAGCGCCTCACGCGCTTTGCGGGTGTAGGACTTTTCGTTGCCAAGCAGGAAGTTTTTGGCCACCTGCTGCGTGATGGTTGATGCGCCCTGCTGGCTCGTGCGAGTCAAATTTGCCAGCACGGCACGGGCAATGCCTTCGGGATCGATACCATTGTGCGAATAGAAATTTTTGTCTTCAGCGGAAATGAACGCCTGTTTCACCAGAGGCGGAATTGCAGAACCTGGCAGATAAAGCCGCCGTTCGTGCGAATATTCGCCCAGCAGCGATCCGTCGCCGGCATGAACGCGCGTCATCACCGGCGGTTCATAATTTTTAAGGGCAGCATCGCTCGGCAAATCCTGCGAGAAAAAGTAGATGCCGGCGGCCACAACAACAGCCCCGATGACAAACAAAATTGCACCGGTGGCAAATAAAAATCCGAAAAAACGGGCAAGCAGCCGCATTAAAATTCCGCCTATCTGAAAATAACCGGCGACATAATGACATGCGCGCAGCGAACTTCGGGCGCAAATACGCCATGCCCTCTGTGTGTTGTTTTAACTTTATGTTCATTGTGAGGCAATTTGATTTTGCCGCAACGCCCAAGAATATCGTGATGCGCGGGAATTACTCGTGCGAACAACCGCGCCAACCGCGCTTAGGGCTTGGATGAGGCTGCGGGGGTGGCTTTGGCGTCCGGTCCGAGCATGGCTGACGGCTCCTGCTCGGCCTTTTTGCCGCCGTTATGGGCGATGAAGAACGAATCGATTGCGCTCAGAACGGTGTTGGAGGCGCTCCGCCGCCAATCGTCTGAGGCAAGCGCTTTGGCGTCTGATGCGCTGGAGAGATAGCCCAGTTCCAACAATACGCTTGGAACGTCCGGGGCTTTGAGCACAACAAAACCGGCGGCGCGCTGCGGGTTTTTATTGAGCGCCAGAAACGGCCCGGACTTCCAAGCACTGATGAGCGTTTTTGAAAATACATGCGCGTAGGAGCGGGTTTCGCGGCGCGTCAGGTCAATGAGAATGTCAGCAACTTCGGGAGGCTGCGAGGCGACAACCATGCCACCGGCCTGATCCGCCATATTTTCATGGGCGGCGATTCGGGCGGCTTCGGCATCTGAAGCGCGGTCAGATACGGTGTAAACCGTCGCGCCTGCTACCGAATGTTCTTTAGACAGCGTGTCAGCATGAAGCGAAAGGAACAGGTCTGCATTGGCGGCGCGGGCAATGCGCATACGCTCTCCCAGCGGCACAAACACATCCTGTTCCCGGGTAAGCAGGACGCGATAGCGATGCGAAGCTTCAATACGGGCCTTCAATGCCTGAGCAAAGCTAAAGACCGTGGTTTTTTCGACGATTCCACCGAGCCCGATTGCACCCGAATCAGGGCCGCCATGCCCCGGGTCGATGACAATAAGGGGGAGTGCGACATGAGCCTGAGGGGAATTGGCCGGATCGGCCGGAGTTCCCTGTGTAAGGCGCAGGTCGGCGACGTCAGCTATGGGGGTTTCCGGCTCGACTGCGGCGTGGAAACTCTTCCGGTCCGTGCGCGCCAGATCGATCACCAGCCGTCCGGAAGATTTCGTGTCTTGAGCAGGCTCGAAGCGCTGCGACAGGATTTTTACCGGAGTGGACAGATCAAGGATGACGCGGGATTGATCTTTTACAAACAGGCCGGAGCGGAATGCCTTGATGATGGCACCGCGCTTGCCAAACGTCGGCGCTGGAGCCTTAAAGCTGACCTGCGGAAGGTCAATAATCAATCTATCCGGGCCTTCGACGAGGAATACATGCGCCGCGACCGTGCCGGAAAGGTCAATTTCGAGGTGAACCTTGCCGGAAAATTGCGAGATACGGGTGTTGGTTGCCACAATCTGCGAGGCAGACACCAACGCGGATTGCGCCGATGCTTGCGGGCTCATGCCAGCAGAGCTCAGAAGCGCCCAACCGAATATGAGGCTGGCGGTTCCGGTCCGGCGCAAAACTGTTTGACGCGTTAACATCGCACTTGGCCCAACTGTTCACGCCCCCGCGCCTTGGCTAACATGTAGCGACCGCGTGGTTAACGGCATCTTAATTACGCTGAAGAATAGCTATGCGGTTGCCAATCACAGGCGTGTTGATCATCTGTACCAGTCCGCGCGCGAAGCTGGCAGATCGGTCGGAGTTTTGACGCGCTTGACTGCGAGCGTCTGATACAGACCGCAATTGTTGCGTTGAAAAGCGATGGAACAAGCAGCCAGATAGATCAGCCAGATACGGGTATTGACCTCGCCGGCTTCTTTGACTGCCGCGTCGTAATTCGCCAACAAGCGATCGTGCCACTCTTTGCAGGTGCGCATGTAATGCTCACGCCAGCTTTCGACATCGCGCACTTCAAACCCGTTGCGTTCGAGGTTTGTGGCTGTGCGGCCGATATAATCGAGCTCGCCGCCCGGGAAGATATATCGTGTCAGCGCGGCAAATTCGGGCCGCTTTTTGCCGGTGCGGGCGGCGTGGCTGCCGCCGGGGCGTGTGATGGCGTGATGGAGAAATTTGCCGCCCGGCTTCAACAGGCGATGCACGGTCTGAAAATATTTGTCGAAATTTTCAAGTCCGACATGTTCCATCATGCCGATGGCGGCAACCTTATCGAAGCGCTCGCTGCCCTCAACTAGCGCGTAATCCTTCAACTCGATCACGACCCTGTCTTGCAGGCCGAGGCGCTTGATCTTGTCATTGGCGTAAGCCACCTGCTGTTCCGAAAGCGTCACGCCGTAACAGGTGACGCCATAGTTTTGCGCGGCATAACAGGAAAAAGCACCCCAGCCGCAGCCCATGTCGAGCACATGATCTCCCGGTTTGAGGCGCAATTTGCGGCAGACCATGTCCAGTTTCTGGATTTGGGTTTTATCGAGATCGTCGCTCCAGTCATGGTAATGCGCGCAGGTGTAGACCATTTCCTTGTCGAGCCAGAGCTCGTAAAACGCATTGGAGACATCATAGTGGTAGGCAATGTTGGCTTTGTTTTCGACTTGCGATCCATCGCTTTGGTGGTCTTTGCCGATATTTTCCAGAGGCCACGGCTCGCCGCGTGAGACAAAAGCAAACTGCGCTGCCGTTTTGAAAGCCAGCATCTTGTTCATGGTTTTGCGAAATTCACGGCTGCGTACTTTTGGACGGGCATTAGCCACGTCGAAAAAGGTGCCATTGTCGATATCGAGGCGCTTTGCCGCCCAGAGATTGCACAGAGTGACAAGGTTTGGCTTGCGGATGAGCGCCGCGACCGCGCCTTCGTCGGCAACAAAACAGGCCAGTGCAGTGGCAGGGTAATTTTCCGGCACGCGAGATCCGTCCCAGAGGCGAAATCCAAACTGCAATTGCATACCGTCATAAACGTGATTGAGCATTTGCTTCAGGGACTGAAGGCGGCTTTCAGCGTCGAACAATGGGGCATCTCCGTAATTTCAGGGCTGTAACAAGCACCTAATCGGCAAAATTGTCGAGGCCAAATGCATAAGGTTTTGCTACAGCAAAAGCAGACCTTGCCAACGGCTTAGGCTTACCGCTATGCTTAGAACACTGTAGGTGGAGCTGGCTTCGCGATTCTTGATTGCGTTCGGAGACTAAGTTCCAGCTGAATATATTGGGTCTCTGTCTCATTGCGATGACTGACCCAAGGTGGCGCCTCCTGATTTTCTCGGGTTTTGCGACACAGGTTCAGGCGCCTATCAGTTTCGTCGCGGGATAGTCTCGCATTGCAACTTTGTTGCACATGCAGAGTGCTTAGAACCCGAAAGTTGAATTTGTGGCGCTCCTTCAAGAGTGGCCCGAAAGGTGACAGTATGCTCCGCCCGATGACTGCATCGTGCCAGACAAACTATTCAGACGCTTCTCGTGCGTTACGCTTTGTTTGGCAACATGTCGGCATTACGGTTCGTAATACTGGCGCCGAATTTTTTCAAATTTCCTCCCTTCACATCAATCGCGGCGCTAACGCCCGAAACAGTCGTCCAACGTTGACTTTGTCTATGTTGACATCCGTTGCTCTGTTTGAGCATCGGATCCGGCGGCTTTTGGGTTTCGCGCCGCCTAAAAGAGTATCTCATGGCCAACAAAATGCTAATCGACGCCTCACATCCAGAAGAAACACGGGTGGTGGTCTTACGCGGTAACCGGGTTGAAGAATTCGATTTCGAAGCCGCTAGCAAAAAGCAACTTCGTGGAAATATCTATCTTGCCAAGGTGACGCGTGTTGAACCTTCGCTTCAAGCCGCGTTCGTCGAATACGGCGGCAATCGTCACGGCTTTCTGGCATTTTCGGAAATTCATCCCGATTATTATCAAATTCCTGTAGCGGACCGTCAGGCCCTGCTCGCAGAAGAGGCCTTGCACCGCGACGATGAGGAAGACGAAGAGCAGCGCAAGGACAATGGCCGGCGCTCGCGCCGCAACAAAGGCCGCAACCGTGACGGCAATATTGCCAAGGCTTCGGACGGTGACGAGGTTATTTCCGGACATAGTGAAGAGGCTGAAAATGCCGCTCACGCTGAAGATGGCCACGGCGATGAAGCTCATGCCGACGAAGCTCATGGCGAGGAAGCTCATGGCGACAATGGTCATGCCGATTTGGCAGATCATGCGCCCGATCATGTCGACGACACTCACGAAGCTCCGCACGGCATCGAGACATTCGGCGGCACCGGCGATGAGGACGACGCACCAAAGCGCCATTCGCGCAAGGGTGGCGATGATGGACACGAGGCTCCCCCCGCCATCGAGCATCTGGGCGGCGATGTCATGGAGGAGCTGCCGCGCCGTGTGCAGCGCAATTCCCGCAAGCAGTATAAAATTCAGGAAGTGATCAAGCGCCGTCAGGTGTTGTTGATTCAAGTGGTAAAAGAAGAGCGCGGCAACAAGGGCGCAGCCCTGACGACCTATCTCTCGCTTGCCGGACGCTATTCCGTGTTGATGCCGAACACGGCGCGCGGCGGCGGCATTTCGCGCAAAATCACCAATGCGACTGATCGTCAGCGCTTGAAAAGCATTGTTCAGGATTTGGAAGTGCCGGACGGCATGGGCGTTATTCTGCGCACAGCCGGGGCGGCCCGGACAAAGGCAGAAGTGAAGCGCGATTTCGAATATCTCATGCGTATGTGGGAAACCGTGCGCGAGATGACGCTGCAAAGCTCCGCCCCCTATCTGGTTTATGAAGAGGGTTCCCTCATCAAGCGCGCCATCCGCGATCTCTATAACAAGGACATCGACGAAGTTATGGTGGCGGGCGAGCCTGGCTACAAAGAAGCGAAAGACTTCATGCGCTTGCTGATGCCAAGCCATGCGAAAAACGTGCAGCCCTACCGCGATGTGACGCCGATGTTCGTGCGCGCCGGTGTTGAAGCGCAGCTCGATGCAATGTTCTCTACGCAGGTCACCCTTCGTTCGGGCGGCTATATCGTCATAAACCAGACCGAAGCTTTAGTGGCGATCGACGTGAACTCGGGTCGCTCGACCCGCGAGCACAATATCGAGGACACTGCTGTACGCACAAATCTCGAAGCCGCCGAAGAAGTGGCTCGGCAGTTACGCCTGCGAGATCTTGCCGGTTTGATCGTGGTCGATTTCATCGACATGGAAGAAAACCGCAACAACCGCGCCGTCGAACGCAAAATGAAAGAGGCGCTGAAAAATGACCGCGCCCGCATTCAGGTTGGTCATATTTCACATTTCGGCTTGCTGGAAATGTCGCGTCAGCGCATGCGCACCGGCGTTCTGGAAGGCTCGACAGTGGTTTGCCCGCATTGCGTGGGCGCGGGTACGGTACGCTCGACGGCCTCTATCGCGCTGCATGTTTTGCGCGTGTTGGAAGACGGCCTGATTAAAAACGCACAGTACAACCTCATCGTTCGCACCCGCACTGTGGTGGCGCTTTACATCCTCAATCAGAAACGGCCGCATCTGGCCGAACTTGAGGGGCGTTTTGGCATCACCGTTACCGTCATGGCCGACGATAGCCTGACTGGCTCCGTTTACCACGCTATGGAACGCGGCGAGCTTGCCGAACTGTTGCCGGCGCGGCCACCGGTTCCTCAAGTGGAATATGCGCCAGAGCCCGAGGAAGACTTCATCGAAGAGATCGAGGAAGTCGAGGAAGAGGTTGCGGCAAAACCGCAGAGCCATGAAAACCGCCGCGAAGGCGGACGGCGCGACGGCGGTCAGCGTCATGAGCGCGACCAGAATCGTGAGCGTCCCCAGCGTGGTGGCTCCCGGCAAGCAAACAACGAGACTGTCGCTGACACTGAAGGCTTCGTTTCCGAGGGCGAGGCAAATGGCAATGACGCGCGGCCTGTTGATACACGGACTGTAGATACACGGCCAGGTGATGCAAGGCCAGGTGATACAAGGCTTGGTGATACAAGGCTTGGCGAAGCACGGCTTGGAGATGAAGCCGACAGCGAGACCATTCGGCGCAAGCGAAGGCGGAGACGGCGGCGCGGTCGCGGCGGTGATCGCGAATCGTCCGGAATTGCAGGTAACGCGCCCCAGCCTTCTGACGATGGTATGGCGATGGTTGCGGAGATAGCTCTTGCTGAATCGCAGCGCAGTCTGATTTCTGAAGTGGGCGACAGCGCCAAAGCAACTCTTGCTGCTGAGGCTGCCACCACTGAGGCTGCAATGCCAATCGAGGTTTCGGACGCGCGTGAGACTGCTGCAGAAGCTGAAAAGCCGAAGCGCGGACGCCGCCCTGCACGTAAAACCGCAGCGCAGAGCGCCGCCACAGATGCGCCTGAAGCACCGGCACAAGAGCCTGATGCTCCGAAAAAGCGCGGTCGTGCGGCCAAGCCAAAGTCTGAAGCCGCGGCGGACGTTGCGGTGGCAGTTCCGAAAAGCGCCTCTGTTGCGCAGGCTCCTGAAATTGCCGCTCCTGAGGCACGCGCAGCTGCCGCCTTGGCCGCGCCAAGCGTCAAAGCAGAGCCGGTGGCCAAGGCCGATCCGGTGGCAAAGGCAGAGCCAGCGGCACCGCCTGTTGCGCCTGCGGTTTCATCGACAGCGCTTGATCCATCGCAGCCGAAACGTGGCGGCTGGTGGCAACGCGCCAAGGACAGCTTCAGCGGTAGCTGAACATCGTGTTAAATCTATCAAGGCCGCTAATCTGCGTGGTTTTCAGCCTTGATAGTGTCGCAA
>JANXSV010000285.1 GCA_025356505.1 Methylovirgula sp. | reverse complement strand
GACATGCGGACCTTTTGGATAGCGCCGGACATAAGACCAGTAGGCCTCGGGTGTGTCACGCGCATAGCTCTCGCGCCATGTCGAGGCCTCGCGGCGCGCCGCAACGATGGCACGCACCCGCTTTGCCAACGGATCATTGGGATAAACAGCAAGAAAATCGAGATAGTCACGCATGTCGTCACGCGCGAGTGCCGCCAGATAGGCATCATGCGCATCAAAGTCGCGCAAAGGCTTGGTGCGCAGATCAGCAAGACGCTGCGGCGGATTTTTGGCAGTGCCAGCCTGAGCATCGGGCTTGCGTTCAAAAAACAGGAACGGCGTATCGATGCGCGAAACCTGCCACGGCAATTCTCCCCCCTGAGTCAGGTCATTGACGCGCAACCGCACCTGCTCAAACAAATCATTGAGCGGCAACCCGCCCTGCTTGATCATTTCGGACAAGGCTGTGGCATAGGGACTGTATGCGCCTTTTTCATCTGGTCCGACTGTGCCAGGCGCGGCGTTAAAGGCGATGAGCGTGCCAGCACCAGGCTGAACCAGTGTCAGGCCACCGGCGATCTGCGTCGCATCCTTCACAAATGGATTTTTGCGCGCGGCATCAAGCACAACTATTCTTGCTTTGAGCGGAACCGAAGTCAGAGCCTTGGTGAGGTCCGAAGCGCGCAAGCCCTCGAGCGGAATGTCACTGTCACGCGCCAGACGCGCATCCACCGGAATGAGATAATTATCGCCCTCATACTGGAGTCCATACCCCGAGAAATAGACCGCAGCGACAGTGTCCGGCCCCGAAGCGCTGGCCTTATCGATGAATTCGCGAACCGACGCCCGCATGGTCGCCGTATCAAGATCACGCGCGCCCACAACATCAAATCCAGCCGCTTGCAAAGTCTGCGCGATCAATCCGGCATCGTTTGCCGCAGTGGCCAAAGGTGCGCTCTGATAGGCCCCATTGCCGATAACCAGAGCAATACGCTTCTCAGCCGCTTGAACCCAGGAGGTGATAGACGTTACCCCGATCAGCACAATGGCGAAGGGCAGGGCGCGGACGAATTTCGAAGTGCGGCCGGTCCGTGAACGGGTATAATTCATGAAATTCTCCTGATCGTCGGCACCAACATGGGCCGCACTTAGATTTATTTTAGGCTTACTTTATACTACGATAGTGGCTGCCGCGGCATGAACGGTCTTTGAACGGATTGCGGCAAAACTGCGATGTATATCCCGATCTTAAATGAACCTGCGGCAATAATAGGGCAGATATATCGTAGTATTTGGGACACAAACGCAAATCTGTGTCGCCGAAAATCCAAATCTGTGTTGCAACAAATCTTTTCCCAGCATGAAGTAACGTTTCAAACGGACATCGGTTCCGTGAAGCCAAAAATTTCGGGCGTTTTATGGCAAATGCTGGCAACCCTCAGGTTTGAGCACCCGGCATCACGCCCGTTTTCAAGGCAAGCCGGAAGATAGACACTGGTGGCAACAATCGATTCGCCTCTCTTGCCTGCCTTCATTTGACGATTTTAACGGCAATGCTTATGTGAAGCCTGAAAACTAGGAATTCACATGACCATTCGCCCGCTCGTGATCTTGCCAGATAAAACCCTGCGCCTGCCATCAGAACCCGTTACCAAGTTTGATGGCGCGCTCAAAACCCTTGTCGCCGACATGTTTGAAACCATGTACGACGCGCCGGGCATAGGCTTGGCGGCGGTGCAAATAGGTGTTTTGCAACGCGTTATCACCATCGATACGGCCAAAAAAGAGGAAGACCCGAAAGAGCCGCTTGTCATCATCAATCCGGAAATCATCTGGTCATCGCATGAGACATCGACCTATGAGGAAGGGTGCCTCTCAATTCCTGAATATTATGAAGAGGTGGAGCGCCCCAAATCGATCCGTTTTACCTATCAGGACATCAAAGGCGAAAAGTATGAGGTTCTGGCCGATGGATTGCTCGCCACCTGTGTGCAGCATGAAATCGACCATCTGAACGGCAAACTGTTCATTGATCATATTTCAAAGCTCAAACGCGATCGCTGTGTCAAAAAATTCACCAAACAGGCGCAGCGCGGCACGGCCCCGCTGAGCGGAGCCAACGCCTGATGCGGGTGATATTCATGGGCACGCCGGATTTTGCTGTGCCTGCGCTGACCGCTCTGATCGGTCAAGGCCATGATATCGTCGCGGTTTATACCCGCGAGCCAAAACCCGCCGGACGTGGCATGGAATTGAAAATTTCCCCCGTTCACGACTGCGCTGCAAAATTCGGTATCCCGGTTCACACGCCGAAATCGTTGCGAAGCGAGGAAGCGCTCAACCTGTTTGCTTCGCATAATGCTGATGTCGCGGTGGTCGCAGCCTATGGTCTGATTCTGCCGCCCGCCATTCTGGCTGTGCCCGAGTTTGGTTGCGTTAATCTGCATGGGTCGCTGCTGCCACGCTGGCGCGGTGCGGCGCCCATCCAGCGGGCGATTATGGCGGGCGACAGCCAATCCGGCATCATGGTCATGCAGATGGAGGCGGGGCTTGACACCGGCCCGGTCAGCCTCGCTGAAACGGTGCCCATCACCGACACGACCACCGCACAGGATTTGCATGATCAATTGTCGGCTCTTGGCGCTGATCTGATAGTACGGGCGCTGGCCGCGCTCGAGCGAGGCTCGCTGCATTTCGAGCCGCAAGCTGACGAGGGCGTTGTCTACGCCGCAAAGATCGATAAGGCCGAAGCCAAAATCGATTGGAGCAGGCCCGCGGCGCGGGTCTTGCGCCATATCCACAGCCTGTCGCCGTTTCCGGGTGCTTTTTGCCAACTTGAAATTGCGCCGGACACGCTCGAGCGATTGAAGATATTGCGGGTTCGCCAAGCCGACATTAAAGCCGAGGGTCAAGGCCCCGCTGGAACAGTGTTGGATGAAGCGCTGACCATCGCCTGCGGCAGCGGCGCTATACAGGTTCAGTTCGTCCAGAGAGCCGGCAAAGCGCCCATGTCGCGCGACGAATTTTTGCGCGGTTCGAAGGTGTTGAAGGGCATGCGGCTGTTATAATGCCACGCTACAAACTCACCATCGAATATCACGGCGGCGACTATTGCGGCTGGCAGCGGCAGGAAAATGGCCGCTCTGTGCAGCAGGCGATTGAAGAGGCGCTGTTCAAGTTCTCCGGACAAACGCTGGTCATTCAGGGCGCAGGGCGCACCGATGCGGGCGTGCATGCCTCCGGCCAGGTGGCGCATGTTGATCTGGC
>JANXSV010000257.1 GCA_025356505.1 Methylovirgula sp. | reverse complement strand
GTCGGCGCTTTATCGGCATTTTACCACGACTCGACTGATATCTCGGACTCGCACCAGCGCATGGTTGCTTCGATGCGCATGATCGCCAAAATGCCGACACTGGCTGCAATGGCGTATAAGTATACGATCGGTCAACCTTTCGTTTATCCGAAGAACGATCTCGATTATTCTTCCAATTTTCTCAACATGTGTTTCGCTGTTCCGTGTGAAGAGTACAAGCCAAACCCGGTGTTAGCGCGCGCACTTGATCGTATTTTCATCCTTCACGCTGACCATGAGCAGAACGCCTCTACATCGACTGTGCGTCTGGCAGGATCTTCTGGAGCCAATCCCTTCGCGTGCATTGCAGCGGGCGTTGCCTGCCTTTGGGGGCCCGCGCATGGTGGCGCAAATGAGGCGGCCCTTAAGATGCTCGCTGAAATTGGAACAGTTGACCGCATTCCCCATTTTATTGCGCGTGCCAAAGACAAGAACGACCCTTTCCGCCTTATGGGATTTGGCCATCGCGTTTATAAAAACTATGATCCGCGCGCTAAAATCATGCAAAAAACGACGCATGAAGTGCTGCGCGAATTAGGTATTAAAGACGATCCATTGCTCGATGTAGCGATGGAACTCGAGCGGATCGCGCTTAGCGACCCCTATTTCATCGAGAAAAAGCTTTACCCAAATATTGATTTCTATTCCGGGATTACATTAAAGGCGATGGGCTTCCCGACCTCGATGTTCACGGTCTTGTTCGCTTTGGCGCGCACCGTAGGCTGGATTGCTCAGTGGAAAGAGATGATCGAGGATCCAGGCCAAAAAATAGGCCGCCCGCGCCAGCTCTACACCGGCGAACCTCGCAGGGATTACGATCCTATCAGCCGACGCTGAACCAAAAAGAGAGCTTCACAGCTCTCTTTTTTTATTCTCTTTAGCGATAAGCATCAGATTGCGAATATAAATAATAACGTTTGGCCCCTGCCCGAGAATGATCACCGGCTCACGGCGATATATCCCATAGGCCAGAAGCAACAATGAACCGGCAATGGAAAGATACCAGAAGCTGAGTGGTATGAGGCTGCGTCCGGCGCGCTCAGATGCGTACCATTGTACGCCGAAGCGCATGAAAAAAAACACCTGACCTGCATAACCAACGACGGCCCAGCCATCAAAAGACTTGACGAAAACCTGATCAAGCCAAGTCAGAACATGCGTAAAAAGCTCAGGCGACATTGTCTGACTCCAACGCTGCTCTTTCAACGACCTGCGGCAGGTGTTCCCGGCGCTTTATCAGCCACCGAACTCCGGCTAAATCAACAATACCCACCCAGAGACGATCGAAAAACCCGTAGTTGGAAACGCCACTGTGTCTAGGGCGATCAATCACATCAACGTGCGAAACTGTGAAACCTTCCCGCTTAACGAGCGCGGGCATAAAGCGGTGCAAAGCATCAAAATAAGGAAGAGCAAGATAGACATCGCGACGAAAGCATTTGAGGCCGCAGCCCGTATCACGCGTGCCATCTTGTAAAATAGCACCCCGCACGTTGTTGGCAAAGCGCGACTGAAACTTTTTGAAGCCGGTGTCCTTGCGTCCAATCCGTTGCCCCTGAACCATGGCGCACGCCGCCCCTGCGAGCCGCAGGGCAGCCACCATTTGCGGTATGAACGCCGGGTCGTTTTGTCCATCACCATCCAGCGTGCAAATGATTCTGGCCCTTGCGGCCCGCACGCCGCTGCGAACAGCAGCAGATTGACCACAACTTTTGACGTGGGCCAGAACGCGCAACATGGGCAGTTGCTGTTGCAGTCTCGCAAGCTCTTTGGGTGTGTCGTCGCTGGAGCCATCATCGACGTAGATCACCTCAAATGATCCAAGAGGCGTACAGGCGGATACGATCTCGCTCACTAGGTCGCCGATATTCCCCTCTTCATTGCGAACAGGCACGACAATTGATAGATCAGGCAATGTAATAATTTCGTTCATCGCGCTTATTGGCGCACATAAACGCCAATGTCCAGCCTCTTACCGTTGCCTAGATTGACACCGCGCACGCGCTGAATTGGCTGATGAGACTGCTCAGCATTGAGCGTCGCCAAAAACTCCGCTTCGTCGCGCGCGTCTACGAATGCAATACGGCAGCCTGCTTCATTTATGTACGCGGCGGTTTCCGCTCCGCTTCCGAACCTGATCTGCGTATCAGTCATAAAAACCAAGCTCGGCTCACGAAAGAAGGTACTTGCCGGCTGCAGTTCACCGCAAGTGGTCGCCTTCGCGGCTTCATCCTCAATCGAAGCGAGCCGTTGAGAAATCTGTGCTGCCTCAAAGGCCGGGGTCGTTAGCACCCACGAGTACACTGCAACATTGAAACAAAAAGCCGCAATGCAGGCAAACATGGTGACGGATTGGAATTCACACTGCCGCAGCGCCTTGGCCGCCAAAATAGATAAAACCAAACCGGTCCCGCATAGCAATGCCATAGGCATCCAACCAAAAGCACTTTCCGGAGAATCGCCTGTCCCTGCCCAACCGGGAATAAAAGCTAAATAATGATTCGTCCAAAGAACAGCCGAAGCGCAGCCAATAGCAATCGCGCCAAAAACCATTAACAATGCCGCCGCATTTGGCAGAAGAACTGATTTCCTCGGTTTGTAAGTCGAGAATACTTTGGCAGCCAGTGTAGCCAAGGCGGGATACAGCGGCAGGACATAGTGCGGTAACTTGGTTGGCACCATCTCAAAAATGAGCCACGTCGGAATGATCCACGCCAGCAAAAATAGCTCTGCTGGAGATTTTCGAGCCGCCCAAATTCCAGGCGCTAACAAAAGGATAAGGGGCGCCAGTGGCCAGGCGGTCAGCCAGAACAAGCCAAAATAAGTCAGAGGCGGCGCACCATGCGACTCTTGCGCACCGGCCACCTTACTCAGCATATCGCC
>JANXSV010000248.1 GCA_025356505.1 Methylovirgula sp. | reverse complement strand
GCTTAGTGAAAGATTGCAGTTCCGTCACCGTTGCAGGTAAGGCCGTGCAAATTTCCGCGTCAATTGAAGGCCTGTCACTCTTGACCGGCGAAACGATTGGTCAACCGCCAGTGTATTCCGTTTCGACCTCCGTGAGCGATGAAAGCGCCGTGACGCTCGGGTTCGGAAGTGATGGCAAACTTCAAGCCGCTCCGGGCCGAACCAGCGTTGTGAATTCGACCGTAAACGCTGCGCTGCAGGCAGGTTTCCAAGGCGGAGCGGTGATGGATCAGCGCGGCAATCTGCTTGGACTCATTCTGAACGATCCGTCGGCCAATCCGCAAATTGGCGGTGTTTACATGCTCTCAAAAGCAAAATTTGTACCTTCCGGCAAACTCAATACATTGTTTTCAAAGCAACCGCCTGAGCCCGCGCGCTCAGGCGCCGCCCTCTCGACCGGAGAATTATCGCAGATCGCAGGCAACCTCATCGTCGCGGCTGTTTGTCAGCCACGTTGATATGCGTCTGACATTTGAGCGATATGAGCTAGCTTTGCTTCAAACGAAGACCAGTCATCACGCTGTGCAATGGGATTCCACAGCGCTTCGACCTCCTCGATCAACACTGTGCAGGGACCATCGCCGGTAAAATAAGCGTGGTTTAGATTGGCGTCCGCGTGCGGCGCGAAATCTTTCAAAACAGCGCGCAGTGGCGCAAATGATTCAGAAACATAGCGGGCAGCATAAGGGCTATCGTTGATCCGCTGCTCATTATTGGCATAGAAGTCGAAGAACGCGCGTTCAAAGGGAACCTGGCTGTCAAATAGTGCCTTAAACCACGCGTTGGCCAGGCTGATATCGGAAAGAAATCCGTTTGATTGCAGTCCCAGACGCTCGAGCACAGCGCGGGCAAGTTCCGGTTGCAGATTTTCGGAATAGCTTTCGAGCGCGTCGTTCAACACCGAGATCGGCACAAGGTTGACAAAGCACTCTGCAAGTCGCGTGAAGTTCCATCCCACAGCTGAGGGCTGGCGTCCGAACGCGTAAAGTCCGCTATGGTCAAAGTAAGCGGCGGTGAAATCGGGCGCATAGGTCGGTACAAACCGCCACGGGCCGTAGTCAAAACTCTCACCGGTAATGTTGATGTTGTCTGTGTTGAGAACGCCATGGACAAATCCAGCCGCCATCCATTGAGCAACCAAACACGCCAGTGATTGGCCGACAGTGCGCAAAAACGAACCCACACGATTTTCGAGCAGAGCGCCTTCGGCTTCGACGAGAGCGCCGTTAGCCTTTGGGACATAAAACTTTATCGCGTGATCCAACAACTTTTCGATATTTTCCGGCTGGTCCAAGGCGGCAAAACGCTGGAAGGTGCCGATCCTGATGTGGGAATGGTTTAGGCGCACCAAAACGGCAGCGCGTGTGGGCGAAGGCTCGTCTCCGCGCACCAGCGATTCGCCGGTTTCAACCAAGCTGAAGCTCTTCGATGTGTTGACCCCTTGAGCCTCAAGCAGCTGTGTTGCAAGCACCTCGCGAACACCACCCTTTAGGGTTAATCGACCGTCGCCACTGCGCGACCAGGGCGTTGTGCCGGAGCCTTTCGTGCCAAAATCCAACAACCGCCCACTGTCATCCCGCATCTGCGCATATAAAAATCCGCGTCCATCACCCAAATCGGGATTGTAATTTCGAAACTGATGACCGTGATAGCGCAGCGCCAGCGGTACGTTCAAACTGCCGTGGAATGGCTCAAAACCCGCAAAGCGACGGAGCCAATGCGCGTCGTCCAAACCGGCCAAACCCACTTTTTCGGCCCATTTCTGATTGCGAAATCGCAAAATCTGCTGCGGGAACCGGGCGGGTTGCACCTCGTCAAAAAAGTCCCCGCCAAGGGCAGAATGGATGTTTTCTGGTTTGAACGGGGTCAAAGTCTCTAAAAACCTTTTGATTTCACGCTTCAAATTTGTTGCGACCGGCTATAGCTTATCACAAAGGAGAAATGATGCGCACGGTTCCGGTTGCAAGAGTCCACTTGTCATGACTCCGCTTGCCATAACAATGGGGGATCCGTGTGGCATCGGCCCCGAAATTGTCGCTAAATTCTTCGCTGCCCTGCCTGACGCCGAGGCCCTCGTCATCGGAGATGCGGGGCGCTTGCAACAGGCGCTCACGCGGCTAAAGCTAAACCAGCAAATTTTCAGCATAAAATCCCCTCAGGATGCGGTCTTTTTGCCAGAGCGCATCAATCTCATAGAGGGAAGTCACCTTCCCCCTGATATGGCGTATGGAAAAGTCGATGCACGCGCCGGTCAGGCCGCATATGATTATGTTGTGGATGCGATTGAACTTGCGAATCGAGGGCAAATCTCCGGCATCGTTACCGCGCCCATTGCTAAAGAGTCCCTCAAGGCCGCCGGTATTAAATATCCCGGCCACACGGAGATATTAGCTGATAAATCAGGTACTTCTGACTTTGCTATGATGTTGGCAAATGAGCACATCAAGGTCATTCTGGTCAGCATCCATGTGTCCTTGAAGCAAGCCATAAGTTTGGTCACGCGGGCGCGCGTGCTCAAAACTATCGGGCTCGCAGCACAGGCCTGCGCCGCCTATGGCATTGAAAACGCCCGTATTGCTGTGGCGGGGCTCAATCCCCACGCAGGCGAAGGCAGGATGTTTGGCGATGAAGACGCCGACGAAATTGCCCCCGCCATTGCCGATGCCAGAGCGCAAGGCCTCAATGCATCCGGCCCTTATCCGGGCGATACGGTGTTTATGCGGGCGAAAAAGGGTGAGTTTGATATTGTTGTGGCGCAATACCACGATCAAGGTCTGATTCCGGTCAAATATCTTGGCATAGAGAACGGGGTAAATGTCACAATCGGGCTGCCTTTTGTGCGCACTTCGGTTGATCATGGCACCGCATTTGACATTGCCGGAACAGGCACGGCAGATGCTAACTCTCTGATATATGCCTATAAACAGGCGGTTCTGCTGGTCAAACACAGGGGTCTTTATGGGGCCTGACTATCTTGATGTCGTCCACCCCGCCGCCCTGCCGACCGGGAATTTTTGTCGCACTATCGACTTTGCCGAACCGGGTGTACAGGGCCTAATGGGCGAGTTAGCTTTAGATTTGCCCATTAACATCAATAATTTGCCGGCGGCCTATAACAAATTGAATCAAGGCTTGGCGAATATTTCCGCAATGCGGGCGGCATTAGCCGCTGTCGTCAACGAGCCCCGGGACAAAGCCCGGGGCATCATTAGGGTGGATTGGTTTTAGAGGCCAGCCGCAACTTTGCTCATGTGCTGAGCGACCATTGTGTCGAAGTCGGCAGAGCTGATGTTGAGATCGGCGAGATCGCGGTTGTCCATAGACTTCAGTTCAGCCCAGATGCGATTGCGTTCGGCGCGCAGTGCGCGATTGCGCTTCAGTTGTTCAAATATATGTGTCAAATTCATAACTCATCTCCGTATTTTGCTTGTTTCTTCAAGCCTTCGGTGGAGACGTTTCCTTTTCCCTAAACTCAAGTCTAATATAGCTCATTGTGCGCTGCACAAAAGAGGTATTATTGAGATTCAGCCATGCAATTTACGCATGACTGTTAACTATTTGTTACCCTGCATAAAAGCTTGCCACTGTTGCTCGGTGCCGAAGAAAGCGTTGCGGTCAACCTTTCCGACAATGCCGGGGATATAGGCGTCTGATTGATACTGCCAGAACGTCCAGCGACGCTGCTTATATTTGACTGTGGGATAATATTTTGTGCTGCGCACCCACATCGGATATTCGGTGAAATAATCGCCGTCGAGGATGCCTTGATGGAAATCGACTGTGGAGTAAATCACCGGACGTTTGCCGTAATAGCGCTCCATCTCATTGAGCATTTCGCGCATTTCGCTGTGAACCTGCTCCATATTTAACACGCGGGGACAGGATTTCGACCCGGGGGTCAGTTCCACATCAAGTACGGGCGGCAGCGAATCCTCTTCAACGGGGGCATGCGCCTTAAACCAGTTGATCTGTTCCATCGGGCTGCGGCACCAATATACGAAATGATAGGCGCCGTGCGGAATTCCCGCTGCCTTCGCGCCCTGCCAGTTTTGCATGAACTTCTCATCGGCATTGTCGCCGCCTTCGGTGGCTCTGATCCATGCGAAGCGCACGCCACTGGCCTTGACTGCGTTCCAATCGATATCGCCCTGATATTTTGAGACATCTATGCCGTGGATCGGGAAATCCGAAGCTTTCGGAAAATTATCCCGGTCATATGTCGAGCACGCGGAAGCAAGCAGCGCCAAGGCACCCGCAGCTAGAGATTTGAAAGAGAAGATCGAAGTAATGTCAGTCATGCGCGTCAAAATAGAAACAAATTTGTAACGATTCGTTAATTGCGCGGCGAAGCGGGCCGCACCGGCACTAGCATGCGCAATAATGGTTAATTTACGAATGAAATCGGCACATTAAAAGCAAATCCAGCCGTCGAGGCTGGATTTGGGACTTCTGGACTTGTGGGTTCTGGACTTCAAGCCGCGATGAGTGTGGCTTTTAGTATCTGCCAATCCAACGGCGGACTTGCTTGGTGTATTCGGCAAATTCACGCGGATGCGCAGCCTTCAACGCCGCCTCTTCATTCGGAATGATGAGAGTATCAATCGCGAGGAAGTGCAGAATGAAGATCAGCGGCCCCATAAATAGCCCGAAGTGCAAGAAGGGCGGGTTTGAAGCCAGTAGGATGAGCAGAATGGCCAACAAGCCGCTCTGCATCATGGTTATGAAATAAGTCGGGTTGCGGCTCATGCCGAAAAGGCCGCTGGTGACCAGCGCGTCGGAGCCGTAGAACTGACGCGCATCGCCACCACGTTTTTCAAGGTCTATGACGGCGATGATCTTGCCAACCTGAAGGAGCACCGCCAACGCGATGACTGCGAAATCATCCCAGCGCTGATCAAGAGGCACTTCATAGCTGACCACGTAAAACATCGCCGTTGACATGAAGGCCAAATCTGCGACCAGATCTACAAAAAATATGCGCGAAAATTGCAAATCTTGCGTCAAACGGCTCCAAAAATAGCCTAAATAGCGTTTAGGTATTGTGGTAATGCTTATCATCATGTTTACGAACCTATAGCTGAAATCAATCTGCTCTACTGTTCACGATAGCCTGATTTAGTTAACGACACTTTCCAACTCCACGAAATCGCCCTCTTTTGTTTGAGTATTGGCATTGTGGTTACTGAACTTTTGCTGTGAATCATGATGTTTGAACCATTCTTTTTTCAATTGTTAACGCATCGGTTTCGATCAAAAACTGCGAGTGACCTATGAATTTCAAAATAACAGCACTCGCCCTGATAACGGGTGCTTGTTTGAGCTCCGCAGGTTACGCCTGCACCCAGGCCGAACTTGGCACAGAGCGCACTTTGCAAGTTGGCACCGTTGGGGGGACCAAGGTCGGCTTAAAGACATATCCGGCCAGTTTGGCATTGGCGGACCACGAAGTGGTTCTGACTTTTGATGATGGCCCTTGGCCCGCGACCACGCCGCTGATTTTAAATGCTCTGGCAGCGGAATGTGTGCACGCAACATTTTTCGTCATTGGCCGCAACTCTGCGGCCTCTCCGGCACTCCTTAAACGTGAAGTGGCTGAAGGGCACACGGTTGGGCATCACAGCTTCAGCCATCCTGCCAAAACTTTGCGCAGTTTAAGCTATGAAGCGGCGCAGGCGGATGTAAACCGTGGATTCACGGCTGATGACATGGCGGCTTACGGCGCGTCTGCCGCCGAGCCCCGGGTGCCGTTTTTTCGCTATCCGGGGTTTGGCGATAGCCCGGCTTTGAATGATTGGCTCAAGACGCGCAAGATCGCCGTCTTCGGCACGGATATATGGGCTTCGGACTGGAACGTGATGACGCCGGAGGCCGAACTGGCTCTGATTCTGCAGCGTCTTGAGGTGCAGAAGCGCGGCATCATTCTTTTTCACGATACGAAGATGCAAACGGCAAAAATGCTTCCGGCGTTTTTACGGCAGCTAAAGCTGCGCGGCTACAAAGTCGTGCATATTGAGGCGTCCGGCGGGACGGCGATGACACGCCCTGCCCCAAGCGGATGGCAGTCAGAAACCGAGCGCACCATGAACAGGCTGGGCATGTAAGGCAAGCCTAAGCCGCCGCTAAGCTGCGAGAATAACATCCAGAATTCCGATGAATTTATTTAGAATAAATACAATGTAAATTCACTTTAGAATTTTTTTAAGTGATATAATTCGTGTATTTTAGAATTATTATCATTTTTCTTCAGATTATTGACTTTAAATCCGATTTTTGCATATTTTAAAATTACGCAAAATTGGAGTTAATCATGAAAACTGCCACCGCAATTGCTTTTATACTACTGTATTCTTCGTATTTGTTTGCGAGTGAGCCGCAAAGAGCAAATAATTATAGCGTCGGGAACCTCGTGGCCAATAATGCCAAATATTCGCCAAGCTATAATCGCGAAGATAAAATGGTCGATGCTTGGGGAATCGCCATTCGCCCAAAGGGTGCGGGTGGACATTTTTGGGTCACCGCCAAAGATGTCAGTTACGAATATGTCGGAGATGTTAGCTCTGCTAGCGATGAAAAATTCCGCATCCTGTTTCAAGACAAACTGAAGAGCGTCGCGCTTCCGGTGGGCGGCGATGATCGCCACGCCACGGGCACGGTTTTTAGCGACAGTAAAGACAGTTTCATAATCACTCAGACCCTTGCGGGAGCTGAGCCGATAACCGCTCCGGCGAAGTTTTTGTTTGCCAGTGATGGCGGTATCATTTCAGCATGGACAGAACGAAAGCGCGCCGACGGCGGTTTTGATCGCGCTAGCGAAGCGCTCAAGGTTTTGGACCAGTCGAAAGACGGAGCGCAATATTTCGGCTTGGCGATCAACTCATCCTACAATCGGATTTATGCAGCCAATTTCGGGGCCAATCCCGGAATAC
>JANXSV010000240.1 GCA_025356505.1 Methylovirgula sp. | reverse complement strand
GCGCTCGATGCTGAAACTTTCGGTTTTGCCGGAAGATATTGCCGAGGGCATTTTCTTTTTTGCATCCGACGCTTCAGCAAAATCGACGGGGAATATCCTGAATGTCGATGCTGGCAACGTTCAGGCGTTCACACGCTAGGCAGGCGCGCGACAGACGCGTCTTTGAAGATTGGACCGTGACATGACTTACCTTATTCCCACATCGCTCATCGCCGAGCATAATGCCCTGCGCGAAGCGGATTTGCAGGAAGATTTCGCCGCGCTTGAGCGTCAGTTGGCCCGCCGAAATATCAACGCCAGCACACTCATTGCCGCCGTGACCCAATTTGGCGTTGCTTTGCCAAGCTGGGGCACAGGCACAGGCGGCACACGCTTTGCGCGCTTCCCGGGCACAGGCGAACCACGTTCTATTTTTGACAAGATGGACGATTGCGGCACCATTCATCAGCTGACACAGGCGACGCCCACCGTATCGTTGCATTTCCCGTGGGATAAGGTCACGGATGTTCCGGCGCTGATCGAGATCGCCAAGGCAAAGCACCTTGGATTTGACGCGGTCAATTCGAACACTTTTCAAGATCAGTCCGGTCAGGCGCAGTCTTACAAATTCGGATCATTGTCGAACGCTGACCAAAAATCACGCGAACTTGCCGTTGCGCACAACCTCGAATGTATTGAACTTGGCCAGAAGCTTGGCTCAAAAGCGCTCACCGTCTGGGTCGGCGATGGCTCGAACTTTGCCGGACAATCGAACCTCACCAAGGCCTTCGATCGCTATCTTGAGGCTATGCAGCAGGTTTATGCCGGGCTGCCGCCGGACTGGCAGATTTTTCTTGAACATAAGATGTTTGAACCGGCGTTCTATTCGACGGTTATCGCCGATTGGGGGTCCAGTTTTCTGGCGGCTCAACAGCTTGGCCCCAAGGCAAAATGTCTGGTGGATCTTGGACACCATGCCCCTAATGTGAACATCGAGCAGATTGTGGCGCGGCTGGTGCGGTTTGAAAAACTTGCAGGCTTCCATTTCAATGATTCAAAATATGGCGATGATGATCTCGACGCCGGTTCTGTTGAGCCATTCCGGCTGTTCCTGGTGTTCAATGAGCTGGTTGACGCGGCACACCGGCAGGCCAAAGGTTTTGCGCCCGCCTACATGCTCGATCAAAGCCACAATGTTACCGATCCGATCGAGAGCCTGATGCAATCAGCAATCGAAGTTCAGCGCGCCTATGCGCAAGCCTTGCTGGTGGATCGCGCCACTCTAGCTGCGGCGCAGGATGCAAATGATGCGCTTGGCGCACATTTGATATTGAAACAGGCCTTTGTCACGGACGTATCCCCGTTGCTGGCCATGGCCCGGATGCGTAAGGGCGGCGCGATTGACCCGATTGGAGCCTATCGTGCATCCGGCTATCGGACGCATAAGGGTGCCGAGCGCCCGGCCACAGGCGGCACCAGCGCCGGCATCGTTTAAATCAGGGACCAGTCGATGGGTGGCTGCCCGTTGGCCACAAGGAAGGCATTGGCCTTGGAAAAAGGTCCTGAGCCAAAAAAACCATTATGCGCTGAAAGCGGCGATGGATGCGCGGACTTGAGGACCAGATGACGTCCGGTATCGACAAAAGCGGCCTTTTTCTGCGCGTAGCTGCCCCAGAGGATAAACACCACCGGATGTGGCAGCGCATTGACCTTGGCGATGATGGCATCGGTAAAACGCTCCCAGCCCTTGCCTTTGTGCGAGGCGGCGAGGCCCGACTCCACCGTCAAGACCGAATTTAACAGCAGCACACCCTGCGCCGCCCATGTTTCGAGATTGCCATGAGCGGGCGGCTTGAGGGCCAGATCGCTTTGCATCTCCTTGTAAATATTTTGCAACGAGGGGGGAGGGCGTATGCCGTGCGGCACCGAAAAGCTCAAGCCATGCGCCTGCCCCTGGCCGCTATGAGGATCTTGGCCATGATAGGGGTCTTGCCCAAGTATCACCACGCGAACCTTGTCGAGCGGCGTTGCGTCCAACGCGTGAAACCATTGCGCGCCTTGGGGAAAAATGCGTTTGCCTGCCGCTTTTTGCGCCGCAAGGAAGGCTCGCAATTGCGCCATGTAGGGCGCTTCAAATTCGCTTTGCAGCTGCGCCTTCCAACTTTCTTCAAGTTTGATCATGTGCCTATTTGCGAAACAAAGGTCGAGGTGGTCAAGGGCCTCGATAGAGGCTTGCACAAGGCGCGCTGCCAAGCATCACTTCAGCCTCGCTCCAAAGCCACAGATTTGACCGAAGCGAAAATCTCCATGCCGGGTTTCAGCTCCAGACTATCCCACGAGCGGCGGGTGATACGCGCCAGCAAAACTGTGGCGTGGCTTATCGTCGAAGCGTTAGACGGGTTCAGGCGCAGCGACAGGGTCATATGCTGATCATCGGAGCGTTTGGCATGCTGGATCACGACCGGAACCGCATTCAAAATGGAGCTCTGTTCCGGGCGGATTAACGACAGGCTGACATCGCGTGCCAAAATCTTCAGCCTGTGCCGCGCTGCGGTTGGCCTGCTCGCGGTCGGTACGAAGAATTGCGCGCCGTTGACATCGAACTGCGCCAAGCCGTAGGTGGCATCGTAGTTTTGCAGCGTCGCTTCAAGAGTTATGGCGGCGTTGCTGCTGTCAAACAATGGCAGATCAGGGTTGGTTTGCAGCTGATGCAGCGGCCCCTGCGCGAGGATATGGCCTTGCTCCATCAGCACCAGCGTGTCTGCGATGCGCTCGATTTCGGCCATATTATGGCTCACATAGATCAAGGGCACCGACAATCCTTGGCACAAGCGTTCCAGAAGCGGCAAAATCTCGCGCTTGGAGGCTTCATCTAATGCGGAAAGTGGTTCGTCCATGAGCAGGAGCTGTGGCTCGCTCAACAAGGCCCGGCCAATGGCGACCCGTTGTTTTTCTCCCCCTGACAGGTTGTGCACCGAGCGCGAGATCAGGGGTTGCAATTCGAGAGCGGCGATGATGCCATTCCAAAGATCCCCGCCTTCGCGCATGGATTTAGAGGCACCAAACAGCAGGTTTTTGCGCACGCAGAGGTGGGGAAATAAAGCCGCGTCCTGAAAGACATAGCCGATCAGCCGTTTGTGTGTGGGCAGGAAAAATCGATCCTGCTGCCAAACCTGCCCCGCGACACTGCAAAAGCCGTCCTTTGCCTGATGCAATCCGGCAAGCGTGCGTAGAAGCGTGGTTTTGCCACTTCCCGATGGCCCGAAAACGGCGGTCACGCCTTGAGCCGGAACATCCAGCGCGATATCCATGGCCAAGCTGCCGACCTGATCGTGAAACGATGCGATGATGCGGGCATTTGAACTCACGGTGTCACCCTCGCGGAGAGACGTCTCTCCACCAATTTGAGTGCAAGGATGATCAGAAATGCAAAAACCACCATCGCGGCGGCGAGACTATGCGCGGCCTGCCATTGTCCGGTTTCGACATAGTCGAAAATAGCGATTGAGAGCACTTTGGTTTGCCCCGGAATATTGCCGCCGATCATCAAAACCACGCCAAATTCGCCAATGGTGTGGGTGAAGGTCAAAATCATGCCGCTGAGCAATCCCGGCACAGCCATGGGTATGGCCACGCGCCAAAAGGCCTGAAACGGAGTTGCCCGCAAAGTTGCTGCCGCCTCCAACGGGCGAGAGCCGTTGGCTTCAAAAGCGTTGCGTAGCGGCTGCACCATAAAGGGCAGCGAATAAATTACGGACCCTAAAACCAGACCGCTGAAACTAAACGCTAAAGTCCGTAAGCCCCAGAGGTTTGCCAGCGCGCCGCCCGGACCAGAGGGGCCTAGCAAAATCAGCAGATAAAATCCAATAACAGTCGGCGGTAAAACCAGCGGTAGCGATACACATGTGCCGATAATCTCTTTCCACCAGCGTCCCGAACGGGCCAGCCACCATGCCAACGGCGTGCCGATCAGCACCAAAATAATTGTCGTCAGCCCTGCCAGTTGCAGTGTGAGGCTAATTGCCTGCCAAATTTCGTGCGAAAATCCGTTCATCGGCTTACAGCGTCGTTTCGTAGCCGTATTTACGGATGATATTCTGCGCTTCGGCACCCTTTAGAAACAGAAGAAAAGCAACCGCGGCCGGGTTTTGCGCGCCACTGTTCAGCAATATGGCATCTTGCTTGATCGGGCTGTAAAGCTCCTGCGGCACCAGCCATCTTGAGCCAGCAGTGTTTCCCGATAGCTGCGATACGGCGATGAAACCGAGTTCGGCATTGCCGCTGTCGATGAATTCAAACGTCTGGGCTATCGAATTTCCTTGCACAAGTTTCGGTGCGAGCGTTTCACCGAGGCCGAGATTTTTCAAGGTTTCGAGCGCCGCAACGCCGTAGGGAGCCGAGGCCGGGTTGGCGATGGCAAGCTTGGTGAAGGCCGCGCTCTTTAAGGACTGCTCATCCTTCACCAAATCCGCATTTTTACTCCACAAGACCAGCTTGCCAATGGCATAGGTGAACTGTGTGTCTTTCAGCGCGAGCCCATCCTGGGCAAGCTTTTTCGGGCGGCTATCATCCGCAGACAAGAGCACGTCGAACGGCGCTCCTTGACTGATCTGGGTATAAAACTGACCGGATGCGCCGAAGCTCAAGACAGCCTCGTGCCCGGTCGCAGCCTGAAAGGCAAAGGCGATGTCTTTGGCAGGCGCGGTGAAGTTTGCTGCCACGGCGATTTTGGTTTGCGAAGCATGGAGGGCA
>JANXSV010000381.1 GCA_025356505.1 Methylovirgula sp. | reverse complement strand
CATGGCGGCAAAATCGCGCTGCTTGGCATTTTGACCGATCAGGCAGCGATCAATTGGAACGAAGTCATTTTCAAGAGCCTGACCCTCAAGGGCATCTATGGCCGTGAAATGTACGAGACATGGTATAAAATGCTGGCCATGTTGCAATCGGGGCTGGATGTGTCGCCAGTGATCACCCACCGCATCGGCTTCAGCGAATTTGAAGGCGGGTTTGATGCGCTCAATGCCGGAACTGCCTGCAAAGTTGTGATGGATATGGCGGGTTAAAACCTCGCCCGCGCCGCCTTCACCTCTTCGGTAATGAAATCAACGATGGTTCGGATGCGCAACAAAGATTGAATTAATTTGATTTCGCGATACTCTTAAGGTTGGAAATAACTGAGGTTCATGCAAGTGGAAGATAAAAGAAGAAAAGCCATTAAGGCAATGATCCTACGCTCAACGCGGGCTAACGCAGCCAGTGAAGAAGTAGCTCGGGCGTGGTTAGTGAATATCGGAATATATACTCAAGCGGGCAAATTGAGCAAAGATTATGGCGGTTCGGCTCTCAAAGCTAAATCTTCGAAATCTAAGCGCTCAGCTTGAGTAGACAGGCAACATCATTCGTTCTTGGTTACCACGGCTGTGAAAAATCTGCCGGCGAGGCCATATTGAAGGGGGGCAAAAACCTCTCACAAAGTGAAAAAGATTATGATTGGCTTGGTCCAGGTGTGTATTTCTGGGAGTCAGACTCCTTTCGCGCGTTGGAATGGGCAAAAGAGAAGCAGTATAAAGAGCCTTTTGTTATCGGTGCGGTAATTGATTTGAGAAATTGTTTGGATTTAGCCAATAGGGAAGATTTGGAGATATTGTCTTGGGCTTATAAAGATTTTTTAAATGCTCAGAAAAAATCGGGTTTTCCATTGCCCGAAAACAAAAACTTAAAGAGCGATCGGCATGAAGATAGGCTTCTACGCTATTTGGATTGCGCAGTTATTCGGCACCTTCACAAAATTTACGAAGATCCAAAAAAGAACACACAGAAACTGGAGCCGTCCGACACCGTGCGCGGCCTCTTCACCGAAGGCGGCGAGTTATTCAAAGGCAGTGGCTTTCAGAGAAAGACGCATGTGCAAATCGCGGTTTGCAATCCAGATTGCATTCGTGGTGTATTTATACCGAAACCATATCCTCATTGATTGGTCCCAACGTTAAAACCTCGCCCGCGCCGCCTTCACCTCCTCGGTAATGAAATCAACGATGGTTCGGATTCGCAACAAATCTTGAGAATCCGCATGGGTCACAATCCAGTACGCCCGTGAAAAACTGTGCTCCGGCAAAAGTTTGATCAGGCGAGCATCAGCGCTGGCGGTGTAATCATGCAGAATACCGATGCCCGCACCGGCCTTGACTGCTTCGAGCTGCCCCAACGCCGAAGCACATTCAAAGCGCCGATAGGCCGGGCTGAAAAGGTCCGGCATGAAATTCAACTCCGCCGAAAACAATAGGTCCGGCACATAAGTAATCAGCCGGTGACTCTTGAGCGCCTCGAGGCTGTCCGGCTTGCCGTGCTGCGCGAGATAGGCGGCAGAGGCATAAAAATGCAGGACGTAATTGGTCAGCCTTTTAACCCGCAACCGCCCTTCTTCCGGCGGATTAATCACCACCGCAATATCCGCCTCGCGCTTGGAAACCGAAACTGCGCGCGGAATCGACACCAACTGTATGGTCAAATCCGGGTAAAGCGCATTGAGCTGAGCGAGGCGGGCGCTCAGAAACAACGTGCCAAAGCCATCAGGCGCGGCAATGCGCACCACGCCTGAAAGTGCAAGATTGGCATCACCAATGGTGTTTTGCGCGGAAACGGCAGCAGTTTCAATGGTTTCCGCGCTCGCAAGCAAACGCGTTCCAGCCTCGGTCAGAGTGGTACCCTGCGGGCGGCGTTCAAACAGCCGCGCCTTTAAAGCCGTCTCCAGCCCAGTAATGCGCCGCGAAACGGTGGCATGATCGGTTTTGAGGCGCGATGCGGCAAGCGTTAGAGTTCCCGCACGCGCAACAGCGAGAAAAAACCGCAAATCGTCCCAGTCAAAGGCCATAGGCTCACACTTTTACGCACAACAATCGGGTGATATTGCGCATACACGTGCAGAAATAACAATGCTACACACAAGACCGACTTAAAAAACGGGAGAGATACATGGTCAAGGAACTCACGCATTATATCGGCGGCAAGCACGTAAAGGGCACATCCGGCCGCTTTTCAGACGGTTTTGAACCCATGACAGGCGACGTCATCAGCAAAGTGCCGCTGGCGTCGAAAGCCGAAGTGCGCGCCTGCGTTGAAAATGCTGCCGCTGCTCAGCCAGCCTGGGCCGCCACCAATCCGCAGCGCCGCGCCCGCGTTTTCATGAATTATCTCGGCCTTATCGCCAAGCACAACGACGAACTGGCCGAGATGCTGGCGCGCGAACATGGCAAAACAATTCCTGACGCCAAGGGTGATATTCAGCGCGGTGTCGAAGTGCTGGAATTCTGTGTTGGCATCCCGCACCTGATGAAGGGCGAATATACCGATAACGCCGGCCCGGCGATTGATACCTATTCCATGCGCCAGTCTCTCGGCGTTGTCGCCGGAATCACGCCGTTCAACTTCCCGGCGATGATCCCGCTTTGGAAGGCTGGCCCGGCCATAGCTTGCGGCAATGCCTTCATTTTGAAGCCTTCGGAGCGCGATATTTCCGTCCCGCTTCGTCTGGCCGAGCTGTTCATCGAGGCGGGCGGCCCTCCAGGAATCTTCAATGTTATCAATGGTGACAAAGAGGCCGTTGATGCATTGCTTGATGATGCTGACGTCAAAGCCATCGGCTTTGTCGGCTCAACCCCAATCGCCGAATATATCTACACCCGCGGCTGCGCCAATGGCAAACGCGTCCAGTGTTTTGGCGGCGCGAAAAACCACATGGTGATCATGCCGGATGCGGATATGGACCAGACTGTTGATGCGCTCATCGGCGCCGGTTATGGCTCGGCTGGCGAGCGCTGCATGGCGATTTCGGTGGCTGTGCCGGTTGGTGAAGGCACGGCAAACGCTCTAATGAAAAAGCTCATCCCGCGCGTGGAAGCCCTGAAAATCGGCCCTTCGACGGATATGAAGGCGGATTATGGTCCCGTTGTCACCAAGGCGGCGCTCGAAAAAATCAAGGGCTATGTTGAAATCGGCCTCAAGGAAGGCGCTAATCTCGTCGTCGACGGACGCGGCTTTAAGATGCAGGGTTACGAAAACGGCTTCTACATGGGCGGCTGCCTGTTCGACAATGTCACCAAGGATATGACGATCTACAAGGAAGAGATCTTCGGGCCGGTGCTTTCGGTGGTGCGCGCCAAAACCTACAAAGAAGCGCTCGACCTGTGCAACGATCATGAATATGGCAACGGCGTCGCCATCTTCACCCGCGATGGTGATACCGCGCGCGATTTTGCCTCCAAGGTGCAGGTCGGCATGATTGGCGTCAATGTCCCGATCCCGGTTCCGATCGCATATTACACGTTCGGCGGCTGGAAGCGTTCCAGCTTCGGCGATTTGAACCAGCATGGCCCGGATTCGGTGCGCTTTTACACAAAAACCAAGACCATAACCTCCCGCTGGCCATCCGGCACCAAAGAAGGTTCGGAGTTCAGCATTCCGACAATGAGCTAAAGTCTGCTCGTTTGGCGTAATATTTCAGGAGCCGTGGCAATTCTGCTTCGGCTCCATTGACTTTGCCGCTTCAACCCCGCATTTTAGTGGCATGAAACGCGCAAATCTTTGCACTTGCTCCATCATTATCAACTAGCGTCATTCGCTGGTTGGAGCCGTTTTGTCCTAAGCATAACGTCCCTGCCCAGCGGTCAGGGACTTTTTTATGGCCTTAAAGCTTTATAATACGCTCACCCGCTCGAAGGACGTGTTCACGCCCATCGAAGCTGATAATGTGCGCATGTATGTTTGCGGGCCAACGGTTTATGACTTTGCCCACATTGGCAACGCGCGTCCGGTGATCGTTTTTGATGTGCTGTTCCGGTTGCTGCGGCATCTTTATGGCGAAAGCCACGTCAAATATGTGCGCAACATCACAGACGTGGATGACAAGATTAACGCGCGCGCTCTGCGGGATTTTCCGGATTTGCCGCTCAATGACGCGATTGCGCGGGTGACTTCGGCCACCGCCGAGCAATTCCACGCGGACGTAGAAGCGCTGGGGTGCCTGCGCCCCACCCATGAGCCGCGCGCCACGCAGCATATCGGCGAGATGATTGCCATTATTAAGCTATTAGAAAAGAAAGATATAGCGTACCGAGCGGGCAGGGAGGTCTTGTTCGACGTAACGAAAGCACCTGAATACGGTCAAATGGGACACAACTCTCTTGAGCCGCCAGTCGTCGTCTTGCCAGACGATGACGACTCAGAATTGCTGTTAGACATAACCAAAGCACCAGATTATGGCGCACTATCTGGACGCAAAATCGAAAATAATATGGCGGGCGCTCGCGTTGCTCTCGATATAAATAAACGAAATTTCGGGGATTTTGTTCTTTGGAAAAAATCTGGTCACAACGAACCGGGCTGGGATAGCCCGTGGGGCCGCGGGCGCCCCGGCTGGCATATTGAATGTTCGGCGATGTCCAAGGCGTTTCTAGGCGAAACGTTCGATATTCATGGCGGCGGGTTGGATTTGATTTTCCCGCATCATGAAAATGAAATCGCGCAAAGCCGTTGTGCCTTCGGCCACGATGTGATGGCCAATGTCTGGATGCATAACGGCTTTGTGCAGGTCGAAGGCCGCAAAATGTCGAAGAGCGAAGGCAACTTCGTGACGATTCATGACTTGTTGCACACCGACAAATTTGGCGGGCGCAGGTGGGACGGTGAAGTGTTGCGCCTGGCCATGTTGAGCACCGATTATAAACAACCGATTGACTGGACGGTTCGGAACTTGGAGGAATGTCAAACCCTTTTAAACGCTTGGATGCGGAAAGCGTCCTATGTT
>JANXSV010000193.1 GCA_025356505.1 Methylovirgula sp. | reverse complement strand
CAGCTTTTTCGTGGGTCTCTTTTGCCATAATTCTCTCCTTGATAGTTTCCACTTCCAAATTGAAAGCTCCCTTAAAACCCGCAGGGCGCGGCAAAAGTTCCCTCGCGCGAAGTCATGTACTTCTCCCTGATCGACATCTGTCAGAATTTTACGGGCTTGCAACTGCGCCTTCTGCTGCCGCAGTGCCGGACAAGTCGCTTGACCATCCGCGCTTTTTGGCAAGATTAAGACTGCGCTTAAGTGAAATGCTAAATACCCCTAAAGCGTCAAACACCTAAGTTTTAGGACGAAATGAGGAGGCCTGCCGTGAAGGTTACAGAGCTAAAAACATTCATCGTCGGCAATCCGCCGCCCTACACCGGCGGTCGCTATTTCATCTTTGTTAAATTGACGACAAACACCGGCATCACCGGCATCGGCGAGGTCTACACCGCTAGTTTCGGCCCCAAGGCCATCGGCCCTATGATCGACGATGTCTTTGAGCAGCATGTGCTGGACACCGATCCGTTTCAGATTGAAACCCTGTGGCGCAATGTTTACGGGCGGGGCTATTCCATGCGGCCGGACATCTCGCTCATGGGTGTGCTCTCGGGGCTGGAGTGTGCGCTGTGGGACATTATCGGCAAAGCCACCGGAAAGCCCATTCATGCACTGCTGGGCGGCAAGGTGCACGAGCGGCTGCGCAGCTACACCTATCTCTATCCGCGTTTACAATCGGGGGAGCATGCCTATTCAGATTCGCCCGTTTATAGCGACCCCGATGCCGCTGCGCAGCGCGCCGTGGACTATCTCAAGCTTGGCTTCACCGGACTGAAATTTGACCCGGCCGGAGCCTATTCCACATTTGACCCGCGCCAGCCATCTTTAGAAAAAATGGAGATATCCGAGCAATTCTGCAAAAAAATCCGCGCGGCGGTTGGCACCAAATGCGATCTTCTGTTCGGCACCCACGGCCAGTTCACCACCTCTGGCGCCATCCGGCTGGCCCGCAAATTGGAGCCGTATGATCCGCTGTGGTTTGAAGAGCCCGTGCCCCCCGAAATGCCGGAGCAGATGGCCATTGTCGCCCGCCAAACCACGATTCCGATTGCGGCGGGTGAGCGCCTGACCACCAAATATGAGTTTGCCCGCCTGCTCGATCTGGGCGCCGCCAGCATTTTGCAAATGGCGCTCGGCCGCGTCGGAGGCATTTTAGAGGCAAAGAAAATCGCCGGCATGGCCGAGGCGCATTATGCGCAAATCGCGCCGCATCTCTATTGCGGGCCGATTGAAGGCGCAGCCAATATTCAGCTTGCGGCCTGTAGCCCCAACTTCCTGATTCTGGAAAGCATAGAGGACTGGGGCGGCTTTCACGCCAAGATTTTGAAAAAGCCGATCCGGTTCGAGGAGGGCTATGTCATCCCGTCCGACGAGCCCGGCCTTGGCGTGGAGTTGAATGAAGAGGTGGCGCTGGCCCACCCCTACGATGGCAAGGCGCTGCATCTGGTCCCCGCATTCAGGCCTTTGAATCATCCGGAGTAAAATTTCAATTGCTTCAAATGAAACCATGCCTCAGGCGCATATTCATTCGTTTGAAGCGGGGCACAATCGCTCGCATAGTTTAACCTTCAAACAGTGACGCGGCGCGGGGACACGCAATGAAATATGGCTTTATCGGCTTAGGGCATTTGGGCCGCAACCTTGCCGCAAGCCTGGTGCGCGGCGGGTTTGATGTCACCGTTACCGACCTGAACAAGGCTTCGGCGCAAGAGCTTCTGGCCTCAGGCGCACATTGGGTCGACGATGCTCAGGCGGTTGCGGAAAATGTTGATGCCGTGATCACGTGTCTTCCCTCGCCTGCAGTTTCGAAACGGGTGTTGGCAGGGCCGCGCGGCATCCTCGCTGGCCTCAAAACAGGCGGAACTTGGATCGAAATGAGCACCAATAGCTCGGCCGAAATTGAAGAGATGGCTGCGCTGGCCTCCGCCAAGGGTGTGCATATGCTGGAAGCGCCCGTCACCGGGGGCGTGCATCTGGCCGCGCAAGGCAAAATCACAGTCATCATCGGCGGCGATACAGCAACATTCGAACAGCACAAATCTGCCTTCGAGGCCATGGGCGGTAGGATTTTTCATGTCGGCCCACTCGGCAAAGCCGCAGTTATAAAAGTTATCACCAACATGCTGGCCTTCATCAATCTGGTGTCTGTGGGTGAAGCGCTTATGCTTGCCAAGAAGGGCGGTCTGGATCTGGCGCAAGCCTATCACGTCATTGCGGCCAGTTCCGGCACCAGCTTCGTGCATGAGACTGAGGGTCAGGTCATTCTCAATGGCAGCTACAACATCAATTTCACCATGGATCTCGCCTGCAAAGACCTTGGATTTGCGCTGGGTTTTGGCCGCGACTTTGGCGTACCGCTCGATCTGGCCTCGATAACCCAA
>JANXSV010000192.1 GCA_025356505.1 Methylovirgula sp. | reverse complement strand
GAGGCAAATTCGCGCGGAGCTATTTCGGCAGGCGCGTAGTACAGCGCCGGTATCGTGGCCGCAGCTTCGGTTGTCATCGGTGCAACGGCGCGCTTTGCCTTGAGGTCAACCTGCTTAAGCTTTGCAGGATCATTTCGGACTTGGGTCTGAGTTGCGGATTTCTGCACGAGGATTGCAGGCTGCAAATTCAGGGGCTGCAAGTTTACGGCTTGTATGGTCGCAGCCTGCAAAGGCGGTGCCAATTGCGCTGTGACCTCGGCTTCAGGTTTCAGCTGGGAAACTCTGGACAGCGCCATTTGCTCAAATTGGGCGGCCCGACGCATATCATCCTGTGACGGCTCGTTCGCCGCGGCGGGTATCGCTGCTTTGGCGGGCGCAACGATTTGCGCAGCTATTTTTTCATGACGGGCGGGCAGAGCATTCCAGACCAAATTTGCCAGAACACCAGCCACGAGCGCTATGCCGATATCGCGGCTGAGGCGACCGATGACGCGCCCCGCCCGGCCTTGCTCAAGCGAGGCCCAGTCAATTGAAGATTTGTGAGAAAACGTCGTCATATCGCAGACTTGAACCTGAGTGGATTAGATATGGCGAAGGTGGCGGCCCGGTAAGGCGAAACTGTGGCCGGATTCTTGCAAGACTATGACGATTGGCGCGACACACCACTATTATGGAGCACGCGGCATCGAACAGGCAGCAGGCTGTTGCAGACGGCAAAAAGTAGCAGAGCGGAGTTTGTTTGGAGTTCCCCTCTGGCAAAAGCTGCGCTAGCTTCATAGATTAATAGAGCAGGTGGGGCCAGATCGCGTCACCAGAACTCTTCGAGGCACCGGAACATATGTGTGCGGAACGTATTTCTCATACACCTATATCAGCAGCAGACACGCCAAAGCGCGGCAATCCGGACAACGGGAACGGGGCGGGAAACGGGGTTGGCCTGATTACGCGGACGGTTGAGAAGCTCAAAAAGCCCAATCTCTACCGTGTCCTGCTGCTCAACGACGATTACACGCCGATGGAATTTGTGATTCTTGTGCTGCAGAGGTTCTTTAATAAGACCATTGAAGAAGCCACGACCATCATGTTGCATGTCCATAATAACAATGTGGGCGAGTGCGGCGTATTTACCTTTGAAGTTGCCGAAACGAAAGTCACTCAGGTGATGGATTATGCCCGCAAGAAGCAGCATCCTTTGCAGTGTGTCATGGAAAAAAAGTGAAGGATTGAAGATGCCTAGTTTCTCACGCCCGCTCGAACAATCTCTCCATCGTGCGCTGGCCACGGCCAATGAACGCCATCATGAATTCGCGACGCTTGAGCACCTTCTTCTGGCTTTGCTGGAAGATCAGGATGCTATCGCGGTGATGCGCGCCTGTACGGTTGATCTTGATCAGCTGCGCAAAAGCCTGGTGGACTATATCGACAACGAACTCACCAATCTCATCGTGGAAGGCGAGGCCGACGCCAAGCCGACGGCGGGCTTCCAGCGCGTTATCCAGCGCGCCGTGATCCATGTGCAAAGTTCAGGCCGCGAAGATGTCACAGGCGCGAATGTGCTGGTGGCTATCTTTGCCGAGCGCGAAAGCCATGCGGCCTATTTCCTCCAGGAGCAGGACATGACCCGCTTTGACGCGGTCAACTATATTTCGCACGGCATTGCTAAGCGGCCGGGACTGTCCGAGCCGCAGGGCTCGCGCGGCGATGAGCCGGAGAACCGCGACCAAGGCAAGGCAGAGGCTGGAGAGACCAAAAAGAAGGAATCGGCGCTCGACGCCTATTGCGTCAATCTCAACAAGAAGGCGCGCGATGGCAAAATTGATCCGCTGATCGGACGCGAGGCCGAGGTTAGCCGCACCATCCAGATTCTGTGCCGTCGCGCCAAAAATAACCCGCTTTATGTGGGCGATCCGGGTGTGGGTAAAACCGCAATCGCGGAAGGCCTTGCGCGCAAAATCAATGAAGGCGAAGTGCCGGAAGTGTTGGCCAAGGCGACAGTGTTCTCGCTCGATATGGGCGCATTACTGGCCGGGACTCGATACCGCGGTGATTTTGAAGAGCGTCTGAAGCAGGTGATGAAAGAAATCGAGCAGCACAAGAACGCGATTCTGTTCATCGACGAAATTCACACCGTGATAGGTGCGGGTGCAACGTCTGGCGGCTCTATGGATGCTTCAAACCTGCTCAAGCCAGCCTTGGCGCAGGGCACCTTGCGTTGTATCGGGTCGACCACCTACAATGAATACCGGCAGTATTTTGAAAAGGATCGCGCGCTGGTTCGCCGGTTCCAGAAAATTGACGTCAATGAACCATCCGTGCCCGATGCGATTGCCATTCTTACCGGTTTGAAGCCATATTTCGAAGAGTTTCATAAGGTTAAGTACACGCCAGACGCTATTAAAGGCGCGGTGGAGCTTTCAGCGCGATACATCCATGACCGTAAATTGCCGGATAAGGCGATCGACGTTATCGACGAGACCGGCGCGAGCCAGATGTTGCTGCCGGAAAATAAGCGCGCCAAAAGCATTGGCATTGCGGAAATTGAGCAGACAATCGCGACGATGGCCCGCATTCCGGCCAAGACTGTTTCGAAAGACGATGTTGAAGTGCTCCAACACCTCGACGAAACTTTGAAGCGCGTTGTCTATGGCCAGGATACGGCCGTGGCGGCGCTGACATCGGCGATCAAGCTGGCGCGTGCCGGCCTGCGCGATGGCGAAAAGCCAATCGGCTCCTATCTGTTCTCCGGCCCGACCGGCGTCGGGAAAACCGAAGCGGCGCGGCAGTTGGCGAAAAGCCTTGGTGTCGAGCTTATCCGGTTTGATATGTCCGAATATATGGAACGGCATACTGTGTCGCGGCTGATTGGTGCGCCTCCCGGCTATGTCGGCTTCGATCAGGGCGGTCTTTTGACGGATGCCGTAGACCAGCATCCGCATTGCGTCTTGCTGCTCGATGAAATCGAAAAGGCGCATCCCGACCTGTTCAATATCTTGCTGCAGATTATGGACCACGGAAAGCTCACCGATAATTCCGGCAAGCAGGTTGATTTCCGCAACACCATCCTCATCATGACGACCAATGCGGGCGCGGCAGACATGGCGCGCGAGAGCATCGGCTTTACGGCTGGCAAGCGGATGGGCGACGACGTCGAGGCGATCAACAAATTGTTTGCGCCGGAATTCCGCAATCGTCTCGATGCGATCGTCCCATTTGGCCGTCTGCCGGAGAGTGTCATTTCGAAGGTGGTGGACAAATTCATCATGCAGCTTGAAACGCAGTTGGCAGACCGGAACGTCACCATCGAGCTGTCGGATGACGCGCGTCAATGGCTGGTCAAGAACGGTTACGACGAGGCGATGGGCGCGCGACCGATGGCTCGGGTTATCCAGAGCACCATTAAGACGCCGCTGGCGGATGAAGTGTTGTTCGGTCGCTTGAAAAACGGTGGCGCTGTTCGGGTTGTGGTGACTGAAGACGACAAGGGCGAAAAGAAACTGTCCTTTGTGTATCCTGAAGGGCCGACACTTCCCCGGCCGGAAAAGGACATTGTCGAAGCCGGCAAAAACCGTCAAGGCGTCAAAGCTGCCGCGAAAAAGCCTGCGTCCAAAAAAGCTGCGCCCGCTAGAGAAAAGCGCGACGCCGCTAGTTCTGACCCCGCTAAAGTCATCTAAGTGGAAATAGAGGGGGCGGGGGCACGACGGGTGAGTCTTGACGATTTTCGTCAGGGCATCTTGGAGGCCATGTCGGGTCCGGCCTTTTTCGTGGCTATTGCGCTCTCAGGGGTAGGTGGGCTCGCAAGAGATGTCGGCCACCCGCTCGGTGCCGCTGTTGTTTCAACGCTGCTGATCTGGGCTGGTCCGGCTCAGATCATTTTTTATGGCATGTTGGCAACGAAGGCCACACCTGTGGCTATTGCGGCAGCAGTGACACTGTCCTCAATGCGGTTCCTGCCCATGTGCGTTAGCCTGTTGCCGTTATTGCGCACAGCTAAAACATCAATATGGACGCAGGTGTTGGCATCGCATTTTGTCTCGGTGACAGTCTGGGCGGAATGTATGCGGCGGGTGCCGCAGTTGCCGCGAGACATGCGGATGGCGTTTTTTATGGGCTATGGCACGGCCTGCTGTCTGACATCGGCAGCATTTACCGCCGGGGGATATTTTTTGTTCAGCGCGCTGCCGCCGCTTTTTGCCGCCGGGCTTTTATTCGTCGCGCCGCTGTATTTTTTACTGGCTGTCATGCGCAATGCCCGTTCCATCGCCGATGCCGCAGCGTTGGTGGCTGGCGCTGCGCTGACTGTTCCGGTGTCTGCTTTAACCGGAGGCGGTGCTGATCTTTTGATTGTTGGCGTTTTAGGTGGAAGCTTGGCTTATCTGGTTCACAGAAAATTCCGCCGGTGACCGACTGGCTGCTGACCTCGTTTGGAGGCCTTACCCCCTACATTCTCGTGGCAATTTTCGGATTTTTGCCGAGCGAAATCTGGCGTGTTGCAGCGGTTTTTGTGGCCAAAGATCTTGATGAAGCGTCTGAAATTCTGATTTGGGTGAGGCTGGTTGCGACGGCTTTGCTCGCCGGAATTGTGGCGAATATCATGACCCATCCTTCCGGCACTTTGGCTGCGGTGCCTTTTGGCGCGCGCATCTTTTCGTTGGCCGTGGCAATCGCGTTATTTTTCGTGTCCGGGAGGCGTGTCATTCCGGCAGTTCTGTCGGGCCTCGGCGCGCTGCTGCTATGCGGCTGGTGGGTTGGCTGATAGCGCAGCTTTGATCTGCTCGGCCTGCGTTTTCAAGACTTCAAGGTCTGCGATGCCGCTGCCGCCATGTGCACCCAGCGCAATGCCATTAAATCTTGGCATGACGTGAAAATGGGTATGAAACACGCTCTGGCCTCCGGCGCTTTCATTAAACTGCGAAAGGGTGATGCCGTCGGCTTGAAAAGCCTGCTTCGCAGCTTTGGCGATGATTTGAACACGCAAGATCAAAGCAGAGAGCTCATGCGGCGCAATATCGAAAAGGTTGCGCGAGGCTGCCTTGGGAATGACCAGCACATGACCGTTCGCCTGCGGAAAGACGTCCATGATGGCAATGACGCTTTCGTCCTCAAAAACCTTGACGCTTGGCACCTCACCGCGAAGGATTTTGGCGAAGATATTTTGTGGATCGTAGCTCATAGAAAACCCCGGCGATGGCACCGCCGAGGTTTCGCAATGTTGGGCGCTTTCGTCAAGGCCGCAGGATGAAGCCGTTTTTACAGCGCGGGATTAAAGGCTGTTACTTGCCGTCGTTTTCCATCATCGGGCCGCCATGGCCGCCCTTGTCATGTTTGCCGCCATGTCCACCATGACGCATTTCATTGAAGGTGACCTTCTGGCTGTCTGTGAGAGCGGCGTAGAATGCCTCCATCTTGGGCTGCACGGCCTTCATCCCGTTCAGGCGGGTTTCAGCCACCTTGATGCCAAACGCCATGCGGGCTGGGACATTGGTAAAATCAGGCTTAGGGTCAGCACAAAGGGCAGTCTTTGCTGTGGCGCGGCTGTCCGTCATGGCCTTCTGCAGATCAGCCAGAGCGGGCTTCTGTGCGTCGGTCAGTGTGAGTTTGCGGGTGAGATGTTCGACCATTTTGCTGCCGTCCATCTTCGGAGCATCGGCAGAGCACATGCGCTCGTACATTTTTTCACCGCCGGGACCGCCCATCGGACCACCCATGCCGCGTTCGCCTTGATTGCGGGCAATAGCTGCTGTCGCGCCGATAACTGCGAGAACTGCACCTGTCAGGATAACTTTAGAATAATTTTTCATTGCAAACTCCGTGGCAAATTCCGTTGAAATCGTCAGTTCAATGCTGCGATGTGCAAAAAATGCGCGTTACGGGATCTGTAATCAACTTAAGCTTTTGTCATTCGTTATACATGTCCCGTTCAGCTTGCGAGCCTGTTTCTGGCTGGCTGATCCGCTTGAACGGCGTGTGTTCGCCCAGAATACCGGCAATTTGGGCGACTTCTCTGCGTTCATGGTCCAAATATTCAGCTACTGCGCGTTTCAAGCCCGGATCAGCGATATCGTGAGCCGAATAGGTGATTACCGGTTTGTAACCTCGCGCCAATTTGTGCTCGCCCTGTGCGCCGGCTTCGACGCGCGAAAGGCCATGCGCAATGGCATAATCAATGGCTTGGTAATAGCAGACCTCAAAGTGCAGGAACGGGTGGTGCTCAATCGCGCCCCAGTTGCGCCCGTAGAGCGCATCTTTGCCGATGAAGTTGATGGCCCCGGCGATATAGCGGCCATGGCGTTTCGCCATCACCAGCAGAATATGCTGCGGCATGGTGCGGCCTATTTCGGTGAAAAACCGCCGTGTGAGATAGGGCTGGCCCCATTTGCGCGCGCCCGTATCCATGTAAAACTCATAGAACGCCTGCCAGTGCGCTTCGGTAATGTTTGCGCCAGTTAGCTGTTCGATGGTGATATCATTGGCGAGGGCATCCTTGCGTTCGCGGCGTATATTTTTGCGCTTTTTCGAAGAGAGCGCCGCGAGAAAGTCTTCGAAGGACCGGTATCCTTCATTGAAAAAGTGGAACTGCTGGTCGTTGCGCGGTAAAAACCCTGCCTGTGTGAGACGTGTGGCTGAGGATTTTTCGAGAAATGTGAGGTGCAGCGACGAGGCCTTCACCGAGGCGCGCAGCCCGCGTAAACCGGCAATCAACTGCTGCTCAGCCTCGGCAGTGCGGGCGAGAAGGCGGCGGCCCGTGGCGGGAGTGAACGGCACGGACACCTGGATTTTGGGATAATAACGCCCGCCTGCGCGCTCATAGGCCTGGGCCCAGCCGTGATCAAACACATATTCGCCCTGAGAATTGGTTTTGACATAGGAGGGCGCGGCCGCCTGCAAGTCTCCGGTCTCATCTTCGACAAGCACATAGGCAGGGGTCCAGCCCGTGCCTTTACCAACCGACCCGGACACTTCCAAGGCGTGGAGAAAGGCATGGGTGATGAACGGATTAAACCGTTCCGCCTGAGGCGATGATTCAAGCGCCTCTGAAAACGAATCCGCTTTGACCGCCAAAGCATTGATTTGTGATTCTATTTCAGGATTGGCGCAGGCGTCCCAATCTGTCGCTTTCACATTTGCGATGCTGGTGGCAATGCGCAGTTTCAAACTCACGGGAGAAAGCCTTCGAAGACCATTTGATCCGCGTGTCGTTGCGCTGTTGCGCGCTGTTCAGGGGTTCGGATTGTCCATGTCATGATTGGGCGATTTAGGGCGCGCCGATAGAGATTGGTAGCCGCGTTTGGCAAATCCCTCACCCACCATGACAGGAAATCCG
>JANXSV010000185.1 GCA_025356505.1 Methylovirgula sp. | reverse complement strand
ACCAGATTGCGCAAGGTTGAGTGTGCAAGCTTTTGTGCGCAAGGTTTTTGATCACGCCTGGCGCAGGGGCCAAGGCTCGGCTTAGGGTTGTTCCGGCGCGGTGTTGCGCATCGGATAGGTCACCACGTCCGATGTGGTGGTCACGAGGGTTTTGGCACCGCTTGCCCCCAAGGACACGCCCGTGCTGGCGACGGTGACCGCGGTTGATGTGGCCGTGTCGGCAATACCGACTACAGCGCAGCCTTGCAGTGCGAATGCGGATAAGAGCAGAACGATCTTCATCATATTTTGAATAGTGCCTGAAGGTGGCTAATTTTTGGTTGCGTTTCAGGTCCTATCGATGGGCCTTGGTTTACCATCATCGTCCACCGCGACAAAGGTGAAGGTGGCGTCGGTGACCATTTCGGAAATGTCGGTGCGAAAGCGGGTTGCCCAAGCCTCAAGATGAATTTTCATCGAGGTCCGGCCTATGCTCTCGACGTTTGAATAGATCGACAAGACATCGCCCACCTGCATAGAGCGGATGAAGGTCATGGCATCGACCTTGACCGTGACGACGCGGCCCTTGGCCTTATTAACCCCGGCGATGCCGCCTGCCTGATCCATCATGCTCATGACCCAGCCGCCAAAAATATCGCCATTAGCATTGGTGTCTTTTGGCATGGCGATGCAGCGGACGGCGAGTTCGCCAGTTGGAGATGTTTTGGCAGACATGTTTCCTCGCTTTTTGTGAAGTCTAGCGAGGGGGCGAGGCAGCGGCAAGGCGCGGCTTTGACGCTGGATTTAATTATTTTTGCGCCGCAGCCCCATTTACTTGTTTCGCCACTTTTGCAACACCACGTAGGTGGTGTCGCGGTGACGATGCCGCAGGGGAGGCCAGACACGTGTGGTCTCGTATTTTAAGGGTGACTGTTTTGAAATTTAAATCTCTTATTTTGGCCGCTGCGGCTCTGGCTTCGGCAAGTTTGATTCCGGCGCTGACCACGCCTGTAGAGGCCAAGGGTTGCCTCAAGGGCATGATCGTCGGCGGCGTTGCCGGGCATTATGCCGGACACGGTGTTGTGGGCGCCGTTGGCGGTTGCATCGCTGGCCGTGAAATGGCCAAGGCAGCAGAAAAGAAGAAGCTCGAACAGCAGAATGCTCCGGCTGTTGCGCCTGTTTTAGGGCCAAATGGTAAGCCTATGTAACAGCCGACGTAATTTTGGCTTTTGCATTTAAAGAAATCAAAGTAGCCGGTTAAAAAACCGGCTACTTTTTTGTTTGGAGGCACCTTCACCCTTCGAGGCGCTTGGCCCCGAGGAGGGAAGGGCGGGAGAACTTTTGATGAGTTATCCAGGAAACTGCGTTTGCCAATAGACCGGCTGGTTCAAGCGCCCTTCCATTGGAGTGGCTCTTTGCAGAGCTTTTCGATGATCGCAACGCCCTTATCTATGCCTATTTGAATTTTGTCTTCAAAGCCCAAGGCATCTGCCATGCCCGCCCATATAATCGCTTCCAATTTTTGCCTATTTTTTTCGTCGGGTGGTTGTATGTAGTCAGCCATAATTATTAGCATTTGAGATGCCGATGTAATTTCGTCAGTCACTTTGCGAAATATTTTGAACGCCTCAAGCGCCTCATCACCAAAATGTGCCTGCGCAGTGTAGCGCTTCGATAAGAAAGCTGATGTAAATTTCTTCTCCCCCTCCAGCCTTTCGATGGGAACATAATAGGCGTTTTTAGGACTGCTGTTGCCTCGCCCTCCTATATCTCCATTTGGATCGCTTTTTCGTTCTCCACCGTATCCGCCCGGGAAGCGAACAAAGGCGATCAGTTCCCGAAAATCGCACGCTTCCACAAGCAGCGTTTCTGCCAACTCAAAACGGCGCTTATGAATGATCTGAGCTTTTTCGAATTCAAATTTCTGCTTCGATAATTCGCTATCAAAATTGAATTTTTTTTCCGCCAAAAGAATGTCAGCCGTAATTTTTTTCCAGTTTACCCAAATGGAAGTGCCGCTGCTTGCGATGATGCCAATTAAGGCCAGAATAACTGTTGGACGAACCCAATCAGATCCTAAC
>JANXSV010000173.1 GCA_025356505.1 Methylovirgula sp. | reverse complement strand
GACTGCGCAATTGTCCACCATCGCAGATGCCGATATCAACGCAGTTTTTGATACGGCTGGTCCATTGATGTCGCCTTTTGCTGCCAACACCGTGAAGATCGCTATTTCGAGTGTATTGTTCAACACTAACCCAGGCGGCTCGGGTCTGGACCCTGTGCCCGTGGTGGACTGGTCCGTCACGAAAAACGGTGCCTCCAAGCGCTTATGTCCGGCCTTGACGGTGGTAGACAATAACACTGCTGCATCGCCCACCGTTGTGCCGCGCGGTGTCACGGCAAATGGGCAGGCCGTTATCATTGCGGACGTGTCCTACAATTATACGCCAATGTTCGGGGCCCGCGTGGTGCCAGGCGGCGCGATTACGCTCAAGCAGACCACCTACATGCGCCCCCGCTATATTACTCGCATTCCCTTTACGGGCTTGAGCGCATCTCAGTGCAACGTCAACTTTACCGGCTAGCCTATCGGCAACCGCGGCAAAGCGAAGGGCGCGCAATGGCGCGCTTTTTTACTTAAACGGTCTGGTTGTAGGCGCCCACTTCGCCGCCCTGACGCAAAATCCCGTCAAGCACATGGAACATGGCCTTCATTTGGGCTTCCGAGGCAGGGCTTTCTACCACCACAACCAGCTCCGGCTTGTTTGACGAGGCGCGCACGAGGCCCCAAGTCCCGTCGGAGCAGGTAACCCGCACGCCATTGACCGTCACAACGCTGGTGATGGCCTGGCCGAGCAACTGTTCATGGTTGGCAAACATCGCATGAATATGGGCTGTAACACGCTCGACCACCTGATATTTTACTTCGTCGGCACAGTGCGGCGACATGGTCGGCGAGCCCCAGGTTTTTGGCAGGTCCGCGTAAAGATCGGAGAGGCTTTTGCCGTGGTTCCGATCCAGCATATCGCAGACATGCAGCGCCGTAAGCAAGCCATCATCATAGCCCCTGCCAATTGGCGTATTGAAGAAAAAATGGCCGGATTTTTCAAAGCCAGCAAGGGCATTTAATTCGCTGACACGGCGCTTGATGTAGGAGTGCCCGGTTTTCCAATAATCTGTCTTGACGCCTAGGCTCTGCAAAACCGGATCATTCGCAAACAGACCGGTGGATTTCACATCGACGACGAATTGCGCATTCGGGTAGATTTTCGCCAGATCGCGCGCCAGCATCACGCCGATTTTATCGGCAAAAATTTCATCGCCGTTGTTGTCAACGACGCCGCAGCGATCACCATCGCCGTCGAAGCCTAATCCGACATCGGCACCATGCTCCTTAACCGCATGAGCCATGGCATGGAGCATTTCCATGTCTTCGGGGTTTGGATTGTAGCGTGGAAAACTATGGTCGAGATTGGTATCCAGCGGGATGACCTCACACCCTATGGCCTCCAGCATCTGCGGTGCGAAGGCACCGGCAGTTCCATTGCCGCAGGCGGCAACCACCCGCAATTTACGCTTGATTTTCGGCCTGTTGGTCAGATCCGCCAGATAGCGCTTGGGGAAGTCATCGACATAAATATATTCGCCGCCGCCGGCATATTGGTAGGCACCGCTTAAAACAATATCGCGCAGCCGGCCCATTTCGTCAGGGCCAAAGGTAACCGGGCGATTTGCTCCCATTTTTACACCCGTCCAGCCATTGTCGTTATGGGAGGCCGTGACCATCGCGACAGCAGGCACATCCAGCTCGAACTGGGCAAAGTAAGCCATGGGCGAAAGTGCCAACCCGATATCGTGTACCTTCACGCCTGCCGACATCATGCCCAAAATGAGCGCCTGTTTGATGGAAGTGGAATAGCTGCGAAAATCGTGGCCGGTGACGACTTCCTTTTTCACACCCATTTCGCCAAGCAGTGTGCCCAGGCCCATGCCTAAGGCCTGCACGCCCATAAGATTGAGTTCGGAGCCAAACAACCACCGCGCATCATATTCGCGAAATCCGGTGGGCTTAACCATCGGCAAAGTTTCGAATTCAAGGGTGTTTGGATACAGCCGCGCGACGGGCTTCGGAAACATGCAAACCTCACTTCATGATTTCAATGGATGTGCTGAAAGTGGTAGAGCACTATTGATGCAAAACCAAGCGCCCTTGTGCCACTTCAAAGCCCGAAAGCTTTTTCAGAAAGCTCATGCCGAGCAGGCTCGTTGTACTTGCACCCGGCTGCATGACAATGGCGGGCACGTCATAAATGCTGATGCCGCCGAGGCGGATGGTGCTCAAGGTAACCGGGGCGGCCCGCGATTCACCATTGGCTGTGCTCATCCGCAGCTTAAAATCGGAGTCCGAAGGATAAATGCCAATGTTGCGCGCATCTTCGGCAGTCAAGGCGACATAACTGGCTCCGGTGTCTACCAATAAAGCAATTGTGCGGCCGTTAAGCTCCGCGTTCGCGTAGTAATGTCCAAACTTATCCGGGTCCAAAGAGATCGCGCGGGAAAGCGACGCCGGAGCGGCTTGCTGAGTGGTGGCGCGCACCACCGGTGCCAAATTTGCAGGCGGCGCAGCAGCAGGCGGGTTCTCGCCGGTGTTTTCCGTAAGGTGTCGCGACAACAGCGCTTTACCCTGATGGGTCATAAAGGAGGTAGCAGCCAAAGCGAGACAGCAGATGGCAATTGCTATTTTCAAGATGCTGGACACAGGCAGCCTCGCGGCGGGATAACGTTGAGTGCGCAGGTTACCCTATCTGTCTTAGCTTCATCTCAACATATCTGCTTAACGGAACCTTAAACCGCGCCCGAATAGGCCGCTATGAGCGCCTTCGCTTTGGCCCCAACCTGAGCCGGAGTGTCGCCCGGCTTGAAAATGGCGGAACCAATTCCAAAACCGGCGATAGGCGTATGTTTCCATGAGGCGATATTTTCAACCGACACGCCTCCAACAAGCAGGAGACGGGTTGATCGGGGCAGGACAGCGGTGATCGCTTTGACATAGGCAAGGTCTGCAAGTTCGCCTGGAAAAATCTTCAAGCAATCCGCCCCGGCGGCCAGAGCGGCAAAGGCCTCTGTCGGCGTGAAAAAACCCGGGAGAGAAATCATACCAAGCTGCTTGGTGTGGGCGATAACATCAGAATTGGTATTTGGCGAAATGATGAGCTCGCCGCCAGCGTCCCGCACAGCTGAAGCATCGCCCGGCGTTAGCACCGTGCCGGCACCCACAAGAGCGCGTCCGCTCAAGGCTTTGGCCAGCTTTGCGATGCTTTCGAGCGGCTCCGGCGAATTCAGCGGGACCTCAAGAATTTTGATACCCGCCGAGACAAGCGCCTCGCCGATATCGAGCGCCTCATCAGGCTTAAGACCGCGCAAAATGGCGATGACGGGTTGAGCTAAAAGGGCCTCGTCAAAACGGATTTTAAGGGACATCAGACCTCGGCACGAATTTGAGATAGCCCCTGGATCAAAGCGTTTTCCGGCGAAATAAACGTCGCTTTTATTTGGAACGCTTGAAGAGCTTTGCCATAAAGCTCCTCTAATACGCCGTCGGCAACAACAATGACGTTACCGGATCCAAAAACATCTAGCGCGCCAGTGATTTCGGCACCGATTAATAACCCTGATAAATAGGGCCCGACAGCTTCACCTGGCATTGCACCGGCCAACACATCGGCTCGTGCACTAAAGAGGAGGTGGCTCAGGCCGCCCGATTGCCGCGCTACAGCCAGTCCGCGGTCAAAGCCGCTCGCATCCTCCGGATCCAGAGCGAGCCGCCCTAGAATTGAATGGCCCCTGAGTAAGGCAAACAATTCGCCAGTCATGTAGGTGGCAAATCGAGTGATCTTGCCGCCGTGCAAACCGGCCCACTTTGAGTGGGTTCCGGGCAAAACGATGGTGCCATCCATGATTTTACAGCCGAAGATCAGGGTTTCTTCGCCGCGCATCACATCGAAACGCCCCTGCTCCTGATGGATAACCCCCGGAATGATGAAGGCTGTGCCACGATCAGTCCGATCGACTTTTATCATCTGGCGCGCCAGGTCGCTGGCAGATGCCGGAGTGGTAGCATAGGGGGCCTCACGCCATCCATTGCGAGACCCGACCATACCTGCCATCAGGACGGGAACGGTTGGATCGGCGCGCAACCAGGGGGCAATCGCTTCTTGTAGGGCAGCACCGAAACCTGCCACAGGCACATTTTGCATGCCGCCCTCTGGTCGGCTCACGCGCTCGAGGACTGCGCCCTGCGCATCAAGCAAGAATGCCCGCAGCCGTGTGGTTCCCCAGTCGACTGCAATCGTGTGGCTCACACCCAGCCCCCGTCGGCAATGTATTGCTGATTGGTGCAGGAACCAGATTCGTCAGAGATGAAAAACAGAGCCATGCGCGCCATATCATCAGGCAGCAAGTGTCGCTTGAGACACTGCTTTTCCATCAGAGCCTTATCGGCTTCGGGCGTCCACCAGAGCGTTTTCTGACGCTCGGTCATAATCCAGCCCGGAGCAATGGTGTTGACGCGAATGTTATCCGCGCCAAAATCCCGCGCTAAAGATCGGGTGAGCCCGAGCACTGCAGATTTGGCGGCTGTGTAAACTGCGAGCCCACCCATACCGACCATCCATGACGTTGAGCCAAAGTTGATGATAGAGCCACCACCAAGCTTTTGCATATCGGGAATGACCGCCTGCGCGGCAAAAAACTGATGGCGCAAATTGACGTTCATGCGGTCATCATAATATTCAGGCGTGACATCGAGCGTGGCGTGTCGCTCATCATGAGCGGCATTGTTGACCAGAGCACCGATCAAACCGAATTTGGCGCGGATATTGGCGACAGCCGTTTTTAGTGATGCGATGTCGCGAAGATCACACTCCTCAAAATGCGCGGCGTGCCCGGCACTTGTGAGTTCAATTTCCAGAGCCTTTGACGGACCTTCGGCAATATCGATAATCCCAACTTTAGAGCCTTGCTGGGCGAAGCGGCGGACAATCGCCTCGCCGATGCCGCTACCACCCCCAGTTACGACAACAACTTTGCCTTCAAGATCGGGGTAGATAACGGACTTCTTCATGCGCGGTCTCCGGCGGTTTGCTGCGTAGCTGACATGTCAGTGGTATAGCCTAGAGCCGCTGCTTTAAGCAAACCCTTATACAAATCTGCGCAGATTAAAGCAGCAATTTGAGAGTATAGAGCGCTTCAAGTGCCTCGCGCGGGGAGAGCTCATCCGGCTGCATCCGTTTGACAGCTTCGTGCAATACATCATGTCCGTTGTCATTATTTTCCGAAGTCCGCGGCATTTTTGGCGCGATGTAGCTTGAAAACAGCGGCAAATCATCAAGCATGTCGTCGATATCTTTCCCTTTTCCGGCCTCAAGTTCCTCCAAGAGCTCCGCTGCGCGCTCGATCACCATGCGTGGCAGACCAGCCAATTTGGCCACCTGAATTCCGTAGGACCGATTTGCCGCGCCCGCGACCACCTCATGCAGGAAGACGACATCGCCGTTCCACTCAGTGACGCGCATGGTGAGATTTGTCAGGCGCGGAAGGGAGTGCTGTAATTTGGTGAGTTCGTGAAAATGAGTCGCGAACAGGGTGCGGCATTTGTTAGACTCATGAAGATGTTCGAGACTGGCCCAAGCAATAGACAAGCCATCATAGGTTGCAGTACCACGGCCGATTTCATCAAGAATGACCAATGACTGCGCAGTTGCCTGATTGAGAATGGCGGCGGTTTCGACCATCTCAACCATAAAGGTTGAGCGTCCGCGTGCAAGATCATCCGCTGCGCCGACGCGCGAAAACAGCTTGTCGACCACTCCGATTTCGGCACTGGCAGCCGGTACGAAGCTGCCCATCTGGGCGAGAATGACCATGAGGGCGTTCTGTCGCAGATAGGTGGATTTGCCGGCCATGTTCGGACCGGTCACCAAAGCGACGCGATTTTCAGTACCACTGCCAAGATCGCAGTTATTGGCCACGAAACTCTGACCTTTGGCTTTCAGAGCGGCTTCCACCACGGGATGTCGCCCGCCTTCCACAATAAAGGCGGCGTCGGAGCGCAATTTCGGCCGCATCCAAGCCAGATCGGCAGCCAAATCGGCCAAAGCCGCTGCAACATCGATATTCGCCATGGCGGCGCTTGCGGCCCTAATCTGAGCGCCGAGCTCCAAAATGCGGGCGACGGCCTCATCAAAATGGCGCAGCTCCAGCCCGAGGGCTCTGTCTGCCGCCGAAGAGATCTTGGCGTCCATCGCCGCAAGTTCTGTGGTGGTGAAGCGCATCGCATCTGCCATGGTCTGGCGATGGATGAAAGTGGCATTCAGCGGCGGCTGAACCATGCGTTCGCCAAACGCTTGCGGAACTTCGATGAAATAGCCGAGAAAGTGATTGTATTTGACCCGCAATTGCCGACATTCGCTCAACTGGGCAAAGTCCGTCTGCATGGCAGCGATAATACGCCGGCTTTCGTCGCGCAGCGTTCGCAGTTCGTCGAGCGCCGGATCAAAACCCTGGGCAATGAAGCCGCCGTCCCGCTTGTTTAAGGGGGGCTCAGGCTCCAGCATTGCTGCCAAATGTGCAGCGAGACTTCCATCGACGCCAGTGGCGGCGCGAACCGCCTCGCGCAGACCGGCCGGTAACAGAGATGCTTCGCCGCGGCCTTCCATGCGGGCGGCAACTGCGCTTGCGGCTGTCAGACCGATGTGAATAGCCGCAAGATCGCGCGGGCCACCCCGCTCAAGCGCCAACCGGGATAATGCCCGCACCATGTCCGGCATTTGCTTCAAGGCTTTGCGCACATCTTCGCGGGCGGCACTATCGTTATGAAACCAAGCAACAGCGTCCTGCCGCGCTACAATTTTTGGGATATCCATCAGCGGACCGGCAAGATGTTCTGCCAGCAGGCGCGCACCCAAGGGCGTGACGGTTCTATCGATTGAGGCGAGCAGAGAGCCTTCGCGCTCGCCCGACAGTCGGCGCGTCAATTCGAGATTTGCCCGCGTTGCCGCATCGATATGCAAAATTGTCCCAGAGCCTGCCTGAACAGGCACAGCAAGCATCGGCTTTGAGCCAAACTGCGTTTTCTCAACATATGTGAGCGCAAGCGCGCAGGCGGCGATTTGGGCGCGGGATAGGTTGCCAAAGCCCTCTAATGTCG
>JANXSV010000158.1 GCA_025356505.1 Methylovirgula sp. | reverse complement strand
TATGAGCGCATGAAGGCGCAGCGCGCCAAGGGTATGATCGCGCGCCAAGTGCTGCTGATCCCGGAAATTATCGAGCTGGATGAATGGGAGATTGCAGTTTTGCTTGAAAATGCCGGGGCTCTGGAAAAGCTCGGTCTGAGTATCGAAAGTTTTGGTCAAGGCGCTGTTGCGGTGCGCGAGGTTCCTGCGGCAGTAAAAGACGGCGACATTGCCGCGCAAATTCGCGATATCGCCCAGACGCTTAGCGAAGACGGCACCTTGACGCTTGAGCGCAAGCTGGACCATGTGCTGGCTACCATGGCCTGTCACTATTCGGTGCGGGCAGGGCGGCGCATGCGCCCTGAAGAAATGGACGCCTTATTACGTGAGATGGAACGGACACCCGGTTCGGGCCAATGCAACCATGGACGCCCGACCTATATCGCCTTGAAGCTTTCCGATATCGAGCGCCTGTTCGGGCGCAAATAACCCGCCAGCGTTTAATGCAAAAAAAAGCCGGGCTTGCGCCCGGCTACGATCGTTGGAGAGGGGAGAACCAACGATTGCTGTTTTTTCGGCAAAGCCGAAACTGGAGGAGAGACAGAGAGATCCTGTAAACAAGCGAAAGGTGAACCTTTGAGCGCAGGTTCACAATCGCTAAAATGTCAGTGCAGTTATGTGATGTCTGCAGGGCTGGTTAATGCCTGTGCCGCAATACCCGGCTGCGCAAATTTTAGCGGTTTGATGGGGCTTTGGACGTTAGAACAGCCAGCGCTGCGCTTTCGAAACCATAAAATCACGAAACACCTGCACGCGCGCAACGTTTTTCATCTCTTCGGGATAGACCAGATAGCAGTCAAGTTCGGGCATCTCGCCTTGCAGCATCAAACGCACCAGCGATGATTCCGGCGGCACGATATAGTCGGGAAGAACGGCGATGCCGATGCCTTTTTCGGTTGCATGACGAATGGCGGTGATACTGTTGACTGTCATTGCCGAGGCGCGAGGATGTTTCGGGTCGCGGCCAGCGTAAATTAGATAATTGATATTGTTGAGGAACGTCGCATCCATAGTGTTGAAACTGACGATCCGATGTTCGTCAAGATCGGCGCTTGTCATCGGCTGATTGTGGGTTTTAAGATATTCTGGCGACGCGAAAGCATGAAAATGCATCGTGAAGAGCTTGCGTTGGATCAAATCCGGCTGCGTTGGCGCGCGCATTCGGATTGCGACATCGGCTTCACGCATGCCAAGGTCAAGTTCGTCATCAGTGAAAATCAAATGCAGGCGGATATCGGGATAAAGCTCGAGGAACTCACCGATGCGCGGCGTCAGCCAATTTGTGCCTATGCCCAGCGTGGTGGTGACTTTGAGATCACCATTGGGCTTGGAGCGGCTGTCGTTCAGGCGGATACGGGTGGTTTCAAGCTTTTGAACGACATCTTTCACCGTGCGCGATAGTAGGTCTCCCTGCTCGGTGAGTAATAATCCGCGTGCATGGCGATGAAACAGCGGCACCTGCAGCTCGTGTTCGAGCGCACTCACCTGACGGCTGACGGCTGACTGGCTGAGGCCGAGAACCTCGCCGGCATGGGTAAACGAGCCAGCTTCAGCGGCGGCCTGGAAGACGCGCAGCTTATCCCAGTCCAAAGTTCTGTCCCCTGGCACCTGTCCGACCCCCGGCCTTTTCTTGATTATGAAAGCGGCTTTGACCGCTTAAAGGCAGGAAACCATTGTTTTGGGTCGCTGTCTATTCTGCCGCGAGCCGGACGTGCGATTTTTCGGCGGCGAGGTATTTCTCGGCCTCCAAAGCTGCCATGCAGCCCATTCCGGCTGCGGTAATGGCCTGGCGGTAGATGTCATCGGTAACATCGCCTGCCGCGAATACCCCAGGCAGACTGGTGGCTGTCGAGTCCGCCGCCGTCCACATGTAGCCGTTTGGCTTCAGCGTGACCTGGTCTGCGAACAGCTCGGTTGCCGGGGCATGGCCAATAGCGACAAATACGCCATCGACATCAAGCCGTGAAACAGCGCCGGTTTCGACATTTTTCAGGCGCACATGAGTGACGCCGGGCGGCTGCGTATCTCCACAGACTTCTTCAAGCGCCGTGTTCCAGACCACGGTGACATTTGGCGTATTGAACAAACGCTCCTGCAAGATACGCTCGGCCTTGAACGTGTCGCGCCGGTGAATGACAGTTACTTTCCGCGCCAGATGGCTCAGATAAAGCGCCTCTTCAACTGCGGAATTGCCGCCGCCGACGACCAGCACATCTTTTCCGCGATAGAAAAATCCGTCGCAGGTGGCGCAGGCCGACACCCCATAGCCCTTGAACGCCTCCTCAGAAGGCATCCCCAGCCATTTCGCCTTTGCGCCTGTTGCAATGATAAGCGCATCGCAGGTGTAGGTCGTGCCATTGTCTCCGGTCAAACGGAAGGGGCGCGCGGACAGATCGGCTTTCATAATGTGATCCGCGATCATCTTCGTCCCGACGTGTTCAGCCTGAGCCTTCATCTGTTCCATCAGCCATGGACCTTGGACAGCGGTCGCAAAACCCGGATAGTTTTCGACATCGGTGGTGATCATCAACTGCCCGCCGGCTTCAAATCCGGCGACCATCACCGGTTCGAGCATGGCGCGCGCCGCATAGATTGCGGCGGTGTATCCGGCAGGACCGGAGCCAACGATCAGGACTTTGGCGTGAAGATGGATCGGGTGGACAGACGTCAAGTGTGCAGACATGGGGAACTCTTGGAAGGGATTTAGTGAACTTGTTATAAGAACGCCGACGCAATGCTGCAAGGCGCGCCTGGCACCATTGAGCCATGCAAACCGAGTTTTACGCTCACATTTTTGTGCGTCACGCGGCCTTGGGTGATTTGACCGAGGCTTTGGCGATAAGATTTTCTATCGTGAGAGCATCGCCGGACAATTCTCCGACGATTTCGCCTTGTGAAAACACCAGAGCGCGGTGGCATAATCGCGCCACTTCTTCAAAATCGGTGGAGACGACAATGACGCCAAGGCCGGAATCCAGCGCGGTTTCAAGCAGGCGATAGATTTCTGCCTTTGCGCCGACATCGACCCCGGCGGTCGGATCTTCGGCAATCAAGAGCTTGCCGCCGGTATCGAGCCATCTGCCGACCACCACCTTTTGCTGGTTTCCCCCCGAAAGCGCCTCGATGGGCAGCTCCGGCGCATTGGGGCGCAAACCGACTTTTTCGCCGATGATCCGGGCGGCCTTGATCTCGGCTGAGGGGCGTGAAAATACAAAATGTTTGCGCCCGTGCGCCTTGGGATTGAGAAAAGTGTTTTCGCGAATGCTAAGCCCCTGCGCGGTGGATTCGTCCACCCTGTCGCGCGCAATGAGGCCGATACCGGATTTTATGGCGGCACCGGAGCTGCTCAGATCGGGCGTCGTGCCATCGAGAAGAATGCTGCCGCTCATCGCAACAGCGCCGAACAGAGCCCGGCCGACATTTTCCTGTCCTGCTCCGCGCAATCCGACGAGTCCGATGATTTCGCCGCGCTGGACGCCGAAACTTACCGGAGCATTGCCCTCCACGCTCAAGTTTTCCACTTGGAGCAGAGGCGAGAGATTGGTTCGGGCTTTGGCCTGATAGCGTTCGAATGCTTTTCCGACAATCATGGCAATCAATTCGTCCGGCGTTGTATCCTTGACCATTTTGTCACCCACCAGCGAACCGTCCCGCAAGACAGCGACGCGATCGGCAATCTCGAACACTTCGTCGAGACGGTGCGACACATAAATCATACCAACCCCGCGCGCCTTGAGCGGGCGCAGCGCGTCGAACATGCGGTGCACCTCGTCTGCGGGCAGAGACGCGCTAGGCTCATCGAGGACAATGACATCGGCCTCGACGCTGAGCGCACGGGCGATGGCGACCAGCGATTTTTCGGTGCGGGTCAAATCCTGTACGCGCGTTGAAGGGTCAAGATCGCACCCGATCTGGGCCAATGCACGCGCCGCCTGCGCCTCGGCGGCTTTCCAATCCACCAACAAGCTTTTTTTAGGGTAGCCGATGGCGAGCGCCATATTTTCCGCGATCGACATCCAATCAATCAGCCCGAGGTCTTGATGGATGAAGGCTACCTTCTGGCGGACATTGAATTTTGCGGGCTTATGGCTGTATGGCGCACCGCGATAAAGAATTGCGCCGCTGTCCAATGCGTAAATTCCGGCCAGACTTTTGATGAGTGTGGATTTCCCCGCGCCGTTTTCACCCAGCAGGGCGAGAATTTCGCCCGGATAAATATCAAGGCTCACGTCCTTTAAAGCGCGGGTACCACCGAAGCTTTTGACAATATGATCGAAACGTATGAGCGGTGCGGTTTCAACGATGCTCATGCGGCAAGCCTCTACAAGTTACGTTATCGATATCATAGGCAGAAGCGCGCGGTTTGGGCAATGAACTTGTCTTAGCTTTAGCGAAATTCCGCCTGCGATTGCATCTGACGCAAGTCTGTCTTAAATTTGTGCAAAATGCTTGAAAAAGCGGAGACTAAAATGGCAAGCTCCTACATCCTGGCAATTGACCAAGGAACGACATCAACACGCGCAATGGTGTTCGATGAGGCGAAGAAGGTGGTTGCCAGCGCGCAAAAGGAATTTCCGCAACATTACCCGCAATCCGGATGGGTTGAGCATGACCCTGAAGACATCTGGACTTCGGTGCTGGAGACATGCCGGGCGGCGTTGAAAAAATCAAAAATCAAAGCCAGCGATGTCGTCGCGCTTGGCATTACCAACCAGCGTGAGACCACGCTGATCTGGGATCGAAATACCGGCAAGCCGATCTATAATGCCATCGTGTGGCAAGACCGGCGCACTGCCGATGTCTGCGCCAAATTGCGCGAGGACGACTGCGAAAAAACCTTCCGACGCAAAACGGGCTTGCTTCTGGATCCTTATTTTTCCGGCACCAAAGCCGCATGGATTCTGGATCACGTGCCCGGCGCAAGGAAAAGCGCGGAAAATGGCGAGCTTGCATTTGGCACAATCGATAGCTTCCTGCTGTGGCGGTTAACCGGGGGCAAATCCCATTTAACCGACGCGACCAATGCGTCGCGCACGCTGTTGTTCGATATTCATCGCGGGGAATGGTCAAAAAAGCTTTGCCGCTTACTGAATGTTCCGCGGGAAATTCTTCCTGAGGTTCGAGATTGCGCCTCCGAATTTGGCACTTGCGCGCCGGAGCTTTTCGGGGCGGCCATCCCTGTGCGCGGCATTGCGGGCGATCAGCATGCGGCGATGATTGGTCAGGCCTGCTTCAAGCCGGGCATGATGAAAAGCACCTATGGCACCGGTTGTTTCGCCTTGCTGAACACCGGCGAAGATGCTGTGGACTCCAAAAACCGTTTGCTCACCACGATTGCCTACCAACTCAATGGCGAACGGACCTATGCGCTGGAAGGTTCGATTTTCATCGCCGGAGCGGCGGTGCAATGGCTGCGCGACGGGCTGAAGATCATCGCAAAGGCAGGTGAAGCGGGGGCCTTGGCAGAGCAGGCCGACGCCGGGCAGGACGTGATTCTCGTGCCGGCTTTTGTCGGTTTGGGAGCGCCATACTGGGATGCGGAGTGTCGCGGTGCGATGTTTGGTTTGACCCGAGCCACGACCAATAGAGAAATTGCCAAGGCAGCTCTGGAAGCGGTTTGCTTTCAAACGCGGGATTTGCTCGAAGCCATGCGCAGAGACTGGGACGCAACCAGTAAAACGGTCTTGCGGGTTGATGGCGGTATGAGTGCCTCCGATTGGACGATGCAGGCCTTGAGCGACATTCTCGGCGTGTCGGTGGATAGGCCAATTGTTTTGGAAACGACGGCGCTTGGCGCGGCCTATCTGGCTGGATATCAGTCGGGCATTTATGACAAGCCGGAGAAATTCGCCAAGGATTGGAGTTTGGAACGCCGCTTCACCCCGATGATGGCGGACCATGAACGCAAGACCAAATATGCGTCGTGGAAAGAAGCGGTGTTTCGGACGCTTGGCAAAATTTGAGCCTAATGTTGTAGTTTTATGCCAAACAGAAACACATTGTCCGTGTAGCGCGAGCCGGGGTCGGGGCTGGACTGGCGCGTGTAATTATACGACCCGCGCACAGATATGTCGCGCGTGAAGGCATAAGTTGCGGCCAGCGAGGCGGTTGCGATCTGGTCAGAGCGCGCAGTACCGACATATTTGTTGTTTTGATAGCCAAGGATGCCGGTCACATTCAAATTGCGCAACAGCGCGTGATCCACCTGTAAAGTGGCTTTTGTGTCCCTAATGCCAGTTGCCCCGGTGAGGCCGGTCTCATCCTGTGAGGCAGTTCCCTTAAGCGTCACAGTTGTCAGCGGCGTTGCCTGCCAGATGAGCGAGAGATCGGCTACGGGGCCGACGTTGGTTTTCAAGCGGGCGTCGGCATAATCGCGTGTTCCAAGGCCAAGGTTGACATCGGCTGTGAGGATACGGCTCAGCTCGTAACTGGTGCCGAGGCGCGCGCTGGTTCCGCGCGACGAGCGGGCAAAGCCATTGCTGTCGAGCTTGCTATCACGTTGTCTTGTGTCGATGCTTGCCTGGACATACGGGATAAATCCGGGCGTGAGCTCATATCCGGCGCGGCCGCGCAGTTCATAGGCGGTGAAATTATCGCTCGAAAGGGGAAGTGTTGTTCCGCCGATAGTCGGATTGGCAAAGGTGGTGCGATCCAGCGATCCGCGCAGCGTCGTCACCAGGCGGCCAAAGCGCCGTGTCACACCGGCGGCAACGCCCGAATCGTAAACGCCGGAGGTCACATTGCTGGTGACGCCTGAAAGCGTCTGCAGATTGCGCTGGGTGGAGTAGTTGAAATGGCTTTCAAGATTAATATCCGTATCGCGCGTGACGTCTATTTTTCCGGTGGCGGTGAAGGCGACATCAGGATGACTGCTCGAATGCGCAGTGAAATAGTCGGTATATCCGGCTTTCAGACTGCCAATGAGCGAATTTCGCGACCAATCCGATTTGAACGTTGCGCCCACCTCGGCCCGTGCAAAGCCGGATCCGTTGGAAACAGGTGATTGCGCCGGGTTTGAATCATAGCCGATATCGCCTTCGACAAACGGCGTCAGGCGCAGGCCGCCGACGTCAAAGCCGATGGGATCATAGGGGCCAATGGCTGACGGCGGCGCTTTGACAATTGGCGGGGCTGGGATGGCCGCCGCTGTGGGCGCAGGTGCCGGATTGGGGTCATATTTGGTGATGCGCTTAGGTTGGCCAGCGGCGTTGGGCAGCGGCGGCAGGCCAGTGGTGGCAAGCGGCTTTGCCGGCCCGCTCACTTTACGTTTGGCGCGACTGGCAACATTGGCTGGCGGATAGGTTGCATAGGCCTGCAGCGGCGGTAATGCTGGCACGGGTTTGGCGACAGTTGTTTTTGGCTTAGGGACAGCGGCTCCGCGGTCCTCATCTGTTGGCAGGGCGAAAGGGTCCGGAGGTACAGCAGCGGGCAGGGGCTGGGACGGGTCTTCAATGCCGGTTTGAGAGCCCCGCAGGGTGAGGCTTTGCTGCGCACTGGCTGCATTGATGAAAGCGACGCAGGCTACAGCCGCAAAACCGCCAAGGGCGCGCAGCGAGCGGGAACAGTTGCGGGCATAGCGAGCGGGCACGGACAGCGTCAATTTGATTGCGGTGCCTGATGGTTAACGATTTATGGTTAATGCTTGGTTAGCGCTCCGGCGTTTGAATGGAGTCGAATTTGGCGAAAATTGGTGGTAAGAGCGACCCATGAACAATGAAAAAACTCCGCCTCATACGCCCTCGATCGCGGTTCAATCCGCTCTCAAAACCTTTCAAATCGAACGCGCCGGACTGATCGCTTTGGCGGCAGCATTTTCGGACGGCGGGACAAGTGATTTGGCGGCTTGCTTTACCGAGGTTGTAACCCGCCTTGCCGCACTTAAAGGCCGGGTTGTGGTGTCGGGCATGGGAAAATCCGGCCATGTCGGTCGTAAGGTCGCAGCCACGCTCGCCTCCACCGGCACGCCTGCCTTCTTCGTGCATCCGGCCGAGGCCAGCCACGGCGATATGGGCATGATCCAGGAAGGAGATGCCATTCTGGCATTGTCATGGTCTGGCGAGACCGCCGAATTGGCAGATATCATTACATTTTCGCGGCGCTTCAATATATTTTTGGTGGCCGTTACGGCCAATGCCGCCGGGACTCTGGCGCGTGAGGCGGATGCCGCTCTGGTTCTGCCGAAGTCGGAAGAAGCCTGTCCCAACGGTCTGGCACCGACCACTTCAACCACAATGCAGCTGGTTTTAGGGGACGCTCTTGCGGTGGCTTTGCTGGAAACGCGCGGTTTCACAGCGCAGGATTTCAGACAATATCACCCCGGCGGCAAGCTTGGTGCGCGCCTTCTGCATGTGCGCGATGTGATGCATTCCGGCGACGAGATTCCCATTGTTTTGCGCGGGTCATCCATGGCAAGCGCGGTTGTTGTAATGTCGCAGAAGCGGCTCGGCTGCGTTCTGGTTCTGGATCTCGAAGGCAATCTGTGCGGGATAATCACGGATGGTGATTTGCGTCGCAATGTCGAACGCGCCAATATTCTATCACTGCCGGTAGAAGATCTGATGCAGCGCTCCCCGCTGCAAATAAAGCCCGCCGATCTGGCTGCAGAAGCGCTCGAAATGTTAAACCGGCACAAAGTTTCGGTGCTGGTGGTGATTGAAAGCAGTAAGCCAGCCGGAATTGTCCATGTTCATGACTTGCTGCGGTTAGGCGTTGCTTGAAGGGCCTTTTGCGGGCGAGAGTTGGCAAATGCCTAACAAGGACTTGGCGAATACAATCATAAATCTTCCGCCAATAACCTGGAGTTGTCTGGCTGCCTCACCTTTGGCATATTCATTCCGCATCAAAGATGTGAATCAGCCGGAGGCCTTGCCGCCGCACATTTTTATCAAGGAGATCAGGTTGAGACAATTTAGTGCTTTTGCGGCGGCGGCGTGTCTGTGTGCAGTTGCGATAAGTCCGGCGAGGGCGCATCCGCATGTTTGGGTGACGGCGCGTGCCGAGATGATTTTTGACGCAACAGGTAAAGTCACCGCACTTCGGCATAGCTGGACTTTTGATGAGGCCTATTCGTCGTTTCAAGTTCAGGGTCTGGGCACAGATGGCAAAATGCCGACGCGTGAACAGCTTGCTCCGCTGGCCAAGGTCAATATGGATAGTCTGGCCGAGTTTGGCTATTTTACGGTGCTCAAGGTGGGTGGAAAGGCGCAGGACATGGGTGCGCCCAGCCATGAGCATCTCGATGTCGGCGCGGACAAGCTGGTGACACTGACCTATGATCTGCCGTTGAGCGCGCCTGTGGCAGCCAAACCGGCGATGACGCTGCAAGTTTACGATCCGGAATTTTTCGTGCAGTTTGACTTTGCGCCGCAGGATGCGGTGACCTTGATCGGGGCGCCAAATGGATGCTCAAACAGTTCGAGTAAACCCAAAGAGCTGGAGGCGGCCGATGCGCAACGGCTCAAGGATGTCGCCAACACAAATGAGTCGCCCGGCGTTAACTTTGGCATAAAACTGGCGACCAGAATCATTGTGGCCTGCCCGTGATACCAGGTCGATAATGCAGCATTGTTTGAGGTCCTCATGACGCGCGGAGTAAAATCTATCACGGCGATCGCGCTCCTCGCAGCCAGTTTGAGCGACGCATTGGCCCGGTCGCCCTTTGATGTCGGCATATCGGAGGGAGGCGGATCTGCCACGGGCGTATTCGGCTGGATTTTGACGCAGCAGGCCGCCTTTGAGCAGGGTTTGAACGCCTCGGTTCATAGTGTTGCCGCCAGCCCCTACGCGGTGGGCACGCTGGCGGGGCTGAGTTTCGCCTATGGCGTTTTCCACGCTGCCGGTCCCGGCCACGGTAAGGCAGTGAT
>JANXSV010000109.1 GCA_025356505.1 Methylovirgula sp. | reverse complement strand
TTTCGGCGGTATGCGCCCTTCCGTAAACGGTTTCTGCGGCGCTTCGGCAAATCCGGCGGGCGACAAAGCCGGGTTCAGCAGCGCGGCGAGATGCGCGTCCAAAGGCTGGACATCAGGCCGGTTGGCCTTCGGGCTGGCCTTAGGCCCGCCTTTAGGGCTTGCCTTGGAACTTGCGGGAGAAGTGGTGGAGCGCGGACGTGAAACCATATCAATAATATGGCTCTGATTGAGCTGCTTTCCAAGGTGAGAAGTCTGGTTTAGCCCCGGCAGGAACGTTTTTACGTAAATTAACCAAATATTAACCTTACAGTTCACCTCGCGCCATGGCTGATGTAACGTGCGTTTGGCGACAGGGATTGGCCAATGACGGGGCTTGATACGATGCAACAATATTTGACCTCCATTTTCGGAGACAACAAACTGGCCATGTATGGCACCTTGGCGCTTGTAGCGCTGATTGCGCTTGTGGTGCTTGTGTGGGCAGGCCGGGCCATTTTCAACGGCCGGGTTCGCGCCTCAAGCGGGCGTAACCGCCAGCCTCGCCTCGGTGTTGTCGATGCCTATGACATTGATCGGCAACGGCAATTGGTGATCGTGCGCCGTGACGGCGTTGAACATCTGGTGATGATCGGCGGTCCAAATGACGTCTTGATCGAAAGCGGAATTGTTCGTGTCGCGGTGCCAAGCCGCGAGCGCGCCGAACGCGAAACTATCTCCAATGGTCAGACCGCACCGGAAGCAAAAATATTTGTTCAACCACAGTTTGAACCGCTTCCGCCTGCCCCGAACCTCGAAGACCAACCACCGTTCCAGGGCGCGGCTGTGGCTGTCTCCCCACCGCTTTCCGGCACTCCGCCGCCGTTGAACCCCGTCGCGCCTGCGCCGCCCAAATCGATGATGGCCCGCGTTGCGGCCCGGATCACCTCCGCCGCCGCAGTTGATCCTCAAATTACAGAGGGTCCTACGGCACCATTTAAAAATGAAGACACTGCCAATAGCGGTGCCACTCCGAAATTCGCGCAAAACACCCCGCTTGAGCGGCTTGCGCCATTGAAATCGGGCGTAGTGGTTCCTCAGATTGTGCCACCGCAACAATCCGAAGCGCCGTCCGTTCAGCCTGTGCATACGCCGGAAGACCTTGAGCTTTTGCGACAACTGCAATCCTGGGTGCCGCAGCAAGCGCCAAATGCAGCCGAAATGATCAAAAGCGAGCCTGAACTTGTTACGCTGCAGACGCCCTCAGCCGTTGCACAGCCTGTGAGCACCCCGTCGGCAATCGCAGCGCCGGTTTCCATCGCGCCCGTACGTCCGTCGCTCAGCACAGCTCCGCCAAGGCCGACCTTTACGCCTCGTACCTTCACGCCGATGAAGCCGGTTGCGCCACCGCTGAGACTTGACCCGGTAGCGTCGCCAGCACCGCCCGTCACGAAAGTCGAGACGACGGAACTGTCCGTAGCTGAGCGCTCAACATCGGCGTCACAGCTGGATGATCTGGAAGAAGAAATGGCGCGCCTGCTCGGTCGCCCTGTCAAAAGCGAATGAGACGGCATTAGAAATATGGCATTAAGCTCAACGATGCGGCAGTCCGTCATTGCCAGAAGCGGTCATTTGCCGTGAAAGCTAGCGCTGTGCCTTTATCTCTTGCCCGCCATGCTGCGCGAGCTCCCTTTGTAGACTTTCTAGCGGCGCATTATTCGTCTTTATAGACTTTCTCGCGGCGCTCGTGCCGCTCCTGTGCTTCAATCGACAGGGTGGCGATTGGCCGCGCATCGAGGCGTTTTAGCGAGATAGGCTCGCCGGTATCTTCGCAATAGCCGTATGTACCGTCTTCAATCCGCGCTATGGCAGATTCAATTTTTGATATCAGCTTACGCTGACGATCGCGGGCGCGCAGCTCGATGGCTCGATCCGATTCGGACGATGCCCGGTCGGCAATGTCCGGATGGTTTTCGCTCTCGTTTTGCAAAGTCGCCAGAGTTTCGCGGCTCTCGCGCAGCAATTCCTCTTTCCAGACCAACAGCTTCCGGCGGAAATAGTCGCGCTGCCGGTCGTTCATAAACGGCTCGGCCTCCGAGGGGTGATAGTCTGATTTCAATGTTTCAGATACCGACATCGTCTCAATCCTTATGAATTCTTGGCGGCTTATACCTACAGTTACGTGACGAAACAATCACGGTTACCGAAGCCGCGTAAAAATCTTTGAGTGGCGCGCCGGTGATGCCGCAATATGCCGCTTTTTTGCGCGCCTTGTGCGGTAAGGCCGGTGCTGCGCAAAAAGGGTTGTCGAACATGGTTGATGTTTCGTTAAGGCAGAATGTGCTAACCAAAGGCGATTGAGATTCTTGCGGCTGGCATGCCGCATCCACATAGGTTCAGGACGCCCCATGACTCAGCCGCCAGCCCCTCGTTCAATCGATCGACTGGACAAGTCCAACAGCACCAGCCGCGTGTTTGTTCTGGCTGTGGTTCTCATTCTGATCGTCGTTTTGTTGTCGATTCTGCCGCAAGATCGTGCTTCGAGCGCGGTGAATGTAGTTTTGGCGCTTTTCGCGCTCATCGGCGTGTTTTGCGCCTTCGCTTTTGCAATCAATATGATCCAGTTGCCGGGGCAGGCGGCCCGGAACGATCTCACAAAACTTATGGCCGACACGTCTGCCGACGCAACCTTGGTCACCTCTGCCGACGGCCATGTGCTCTATGCCAACGACGCCTACATGACCCTTTCCGGCGCGCGCGAAATTTCTGATTTGCGCACTGTCGAGAGGTTGTTTTCCGGCACGCCCGAAGTTTCCGAGGCCGTTTATCGCCTTGCTCAGGCGGCGCGCGAAAGCAAACGCGGCTCCGAGGAGGTGCGTCTTGCGCCCAGCCTCACCAATGGTGGCGCTTTTGGATGGTACCGCCTGCGCTCGCGCCCGCTTGAGCGCAGTTCCGGCAAGCCCCTGACCCTGTGGACCGTGACCGACACGACGCGGGAGCGCGAGCGGCACGAAAACGTTTTTCAGGAGCTGCAGCACGCCATCGATTTTCTGGACCATGCGCCAGCCGGATTTCTCTCCGCCGAGCCGGATGGCCGCATAACCTACCTCAACACCACGCTCGCCGGATGGCTGGATTATGATCTGGCGCAGGTCGGCTCCGGCGGTCTCAGCCTGAGGGACATCATAGCAGGTGACGGCTCCGCGCTCATCGGCGCCATTAGTGGCGGCGCAGGCGATGTCAAAACCCAGCAGTTCGATCTCGATCTCAAATGCCGTAACGGCCAGACATTGCCGGTGCGCCTGTTGCACAGGGTCGCCTTTGGTCAGGAT
>JANXSV010000087.1 GCA_025356505.1 Methylovirgula sp. | reverse complement strand
TATCTCGCAGCTGTCCAAGGGCCGCGTCGCCAAATCCGGCGATGTTGTGAAAGAAGGCGACAAGGTTAAGGTCAAGCTTGTCGGCTTGGATGATCGCGGCAAGATCAAGCTTTCAATGAAGGCTGTCGATCAGGCCACCGGCGAAGACATTGAAGGTAAGGCCGAAGCCGTAGCTGAATAAGCTGCCAAGCCTCACCTTGGGAATCTGGCGTCCAGACGGATGACTATGAAAATTCAAAAGGCGGCCTTTGGGTCGCCTTTTTTACCGACTGCTGTTAGCCTGACATCATGTCCGATGTTGAAATCCGAACCAAACTTTTGCTTTCCGTCCAACGCGCGCTGCTGGGCGCGGTTTCGCCCTCTCTGCGTGAAGTCTCCTGCGGCTGGCAGGATCATAAAATAAGCTTACGCTTTGTCTTTGATGGGAAAATATTGGAAACCGATCGAGAAGCCGCGCATATCGTCGGCTCGGAAGTGATCGCCGATTTTCCCGATGACTGGGATATCGATGAAGATATCGTCAGGCTTGACGCTCCTGCGAAGCTTGTTTTGCCTCATGATAAATCCGTCCTAGCCTATCGGCGGCGGGAAGTTTGAAGCGCCTTACATCAATAACTTCAAATATGGCGCCAAAAAGTGATGTGAAAAGTTCTATAGATTATTTCGACTTAATGGGCAGAATCACTATCGCCGCGCGGGCGAGAGCCTTTAAAGCCGCTAAATTTCCAGGAGCCTTGATATATTTATCGTAGCTGTCAAAAATGAACAGGAGCCGTTTCTGTACGTCCATGTTTGTCTGGGCAGAGAACAAAGTTTTAAGTTTAAAACAATGGTCCCGATGACTATGTATCGTCTCGCCCTGCAAATGGTGAATTGATTTTAAAATTTCGTCGGTCAATCCGACTGCTTCGAGTTGGTCAAGAAGCTGAACTGTACGCTTCGGATCGTCATATTTATTCATTATATCACCCCAAAAACTTCTCTTTGACCTTACCCATTTCACCCTGCATCAGCTTGGTACGGGCGGCGAATTCCTTGCGAAGCTTACGCGCATCATCTGGAAACTCGCGCAAAACTCGGTGAAACAGCGGCCTTGGCACCTTCAAAATCGTGCAGTGCCCACGCGCCGTTGCCGAGCTTGGATGCTGTGTCGCAGTAATGAGCGCTGTCTCGCCAATGAGCGTATCCGGCCCCACTACTGTGGGTGCCCGCCCGTTGCTTTCCAGCGCAATCTCCCCTTCAAGCAAGATATATCCGCCGGAAGATTCGTCCCCCTCGCGAAACAGCACCTCACCGCTGCGGGCGATATGCGTCTCAGCTGAAAAGCACAGCAGGCGCAACGCCTCAGTGCTGAACAAATTCAGCGTGGCAACACGGCGCAAATGCCGGATTTGATCATCTAAGGACATGAGGCTCTTTAAATTATGCGTTCAGCCGGTAGCCGCCAGGCTCCGTCATCAATATTTTGGCGTGGGCCGGATCGCTCTCCACCTTCTGGCGAAGTCGGTAAACATGCGTTTCCAGAGTATGCGTCGTCACTTGCGCATTATAACCCCAAACCTCTCGCAGCAGCACGTCACGAGAAACGGTTTGCCCGCCTGCGCGAAACAAAAATCGCAAGATGGCTGTCTCTTTCTCGGTCAAGCGAACTTTGTTGCCCTTCTCATGAACCATATGTTTCGAGCTTGGCCGGAACGTGTAGGGCCCGATTTTTAAGACCGCCTCGTCGGACGATTCATGTTGGCGCAAATGCGCCCGCATCCGCGCCAGTAACACAGCAAACCGGAAGGGTTTGGTGACATAATCATTTGCTCCGGCTTCGAGTCCCAAAACCGTGTCAGAGTCGCCATCATGCCCGGTGAGCATAATGATTGGCCCCTTATAGCCATTTTTCCGGGCGATTTTCACCGCCTCGCGCCCATCCATATCAGGCAAACCAACATCCATGATCACCAGATCAGGCAGATTTGCCTTGAGCGCTGTGATGCCTTTTCCGGCATTCTCAGCCACAACAGTCGAAAATTCCTCATAAAGGGACAATTGTTCCGCCAAGGCGGTGCGCAATTCGTGATCATCATCGACAATCAATATTTTACGCACTTGGCTCATTGTACAGGTCCTGCTTATGCTCAATCTAAATGCTTTTGCTATTCTAAGCTTGTCACATCGGAAACTCAAATGCCACACTTGCCCGTATATCGAGCCCTACATCTCAACAGCTTGCGCGGGGGCTGAGCGTGGCACGTAAAATTGAAACCATCCGGGTCACACGTCAAGCGTTAGAACCTGCAAAGGGGCATTTGATCGTGGCGGGGCGCGCTATCCCCTGTGCGCTTGGCCGGGCTGGCATTTCCCGCAGAAAGCGTGAGGGCGATGGCGCAACCCCTGCCGGGCGCCTCAAGCTGCTGGGCGGATACTATCGCGCCGACCAGATGCCTCGCCCGCATCCGCATTTTCGGGCGACACAACAGCGTCACGGCTGGTGCGACAGTGCGCAAAGCCGCACCTATAACCGGCCTATCACGCTGCCAAGCCGGGAGCCTCACGAACAACTTTGGCGGCAGGACAGCCTCTACCACATTGTAGTCGTCCTCAATTATAATATCGCGCCCCTGCGCCGCGGACGGGGCAGCGCCATCTTTTTCCACCTTTGCGATAATAAATATTCGCCCACTGCGGGATGTGTCGTTATAAAGCTGGACCAGATGCGGCGTTTGCTACCGCGTCTTTCCCGGACATGTGTAATGGTTATACGATGAAATCCTGCCTTTTATTCGATATTGACGGCACGCTGACGGACAGCGACCATTACCACTTCATCGCCTTTAACGAAATGCTTGCCCGCCATAATGTGCAGGTAACGCGTGATGAATTCATCAAGCGCATCTCGGGCAAATCCAATGCCGTGATCTTCGCTGATCTGCTGCCCCATGTGCCTGCCGAATATCACAGCGGACTTGCTGATGCCAAAGAGGCTGAGTTTCGTAAGTTGGCGCACACTTTGTCGCCCTTGCCGGGGCTGATAGAACTCCTCGATTGGGCTGATGCCAACAACATCGATTGCGGCGCTGTGACCAATGCGCCTCGCGCTAACGCCGAGCACATGCTTTCAGCTCTTGGCCTCGAAAAGCGTTTCAAAGTTCTCGTGCTGGCCGAGGAGCTTGAATATCCAAAACCACACCCGCTACCCTACCTAACCGGGCTCAAGCTTCTGGGCGCAGAAGCGTCGGTGAGCGTCGGCTTCGAGGATTCGGAATCGGGCCTTAAAGCAGCGGTCGACTCGGGCCTGACTTCAATTGGAATCATGACGAGTCTCAAGCGTGATGCGGTGCTCGCTACTGGCGCAAAACTCGCTGCCGCAAATTACCAGGACGGTGCATTGCTGAATTTGATAAAGAGCACGATCCGCGTCTGAAGACTTGACCCGTCAGCCTGATTTGCGCCATTCTTTTGTTTTGGGAGCGCCGAATGAGCCCTGAATTTCTTTTCACAAGCCTGATTATCGTTGCTTCTCCCGGTACTGGCGCAATTTACACGATCGCTGCGGGGCTTTCGAGTGGCCGTCGAGCCAGCGTCGTCGCCGCCTTTGCCTGCACACTCGGAATTTTGCCGCATTTGATGGCGGCAATGCTTGGGTTAGCGGCAATTTTGCACACCAGCGCTCTAGCGTTCAACATGGTGAAATATGCCGGCGTCGCCTATTTGCTTTATATGGCCTGGCATTCCTTACGCGAGAAAGGCGCGCTAAATATTGAGCGCGCGCAGGACAAACGCACAGACATGCGCGTTATCATCGATGGCATTTTGATTAATATGCTCAATCCGAAACTGTCGATATTCTTCGTAGCTTTCTTACCGCAATTCATTGACGCGCACTCCGAAAACCCCATGCTGCAGATGCTGGCGCTCTCCGGCGTGTTCATGGTCATGACTTTTGTGATCTTCGCCCTTTATGGTGTCTTTGCTGCCACGATGCGCGAACATGTGGTCAGTAGGCCAAATGTTATGGCTTGGTTGCGCCGCAGTTTTTCCGCTGCTTTTGGCGCTTTGGCGCTGAAATTAGTTCTAACTGAGCGGTAAGCTTAGCCGAACGCGCCAATAATCACGCCCATAATGGCCATAACGATCAGCCAGTGCCCAGCGTCAATCGCCAGCAGCTTGGTTTGGTTATGCGCATAGGCATAGCTCGCGGCGAAGGTCGTCAAAATAAAGCCGCCCCATAGGATCAAGGCTGAAATCAAACCGTTTTGCAACGTAACCTGCCCGGGGCCCAGGTGCCCGACAGCCCCCGCCAAAGCGAAGGCCATCACCAACTCGCACACGAATGACAGGATAAACGTGGGCGTGGTGGGTCGGCCATTCGGCATCAGCGTCTCTTTACTCTTGCCCAGCGCTGCAATCCAACTCTGGCTGAGTACACCGTAATAGAGCGCGCCGGCTACCCAGGCCACGACGGCTGCAACAACTACGGAAAGATAATTTATGCCTGCGTGTTGCATGTCAAAGCCCCGCCATGTTGCAAATTAAAATCCATTCTTCGTCCCGTACCGGCTGAACAGACAGGCGCGCCGACGTTAGCAGGGACATTTTCGCCAGCGCGGGCGTAGCCTTGACCTCCGTCAAAGTTACAGCGCGAGGCATAGCTCTCAGCGCGCGGAAATCACACATGCCAAACTTGCCTGTCTCATCACTGGGGTCAGGGTAAAACAGTTTGCATACTTCCACAACGCCGACGATTTCCTTGCCCTCGTTCGAGTGATAAAAAAACGCTTGCTCGCCAAGTCGCATCGCCATCAGCTGCAATTTAGCCAGATGGTTGCGCACGCCGTTCCAGTGGGTGCCTTGTGCCCCAGCGGCCACCTGCATCTCCCACGACCATTTGTTCGGCTCGCTTTTGATCAGCCAATACGCCATTTTGCCTCATTCTGCTTTCGAAGGCCGCGCCAACAGGGTTTCAATTGCCCGCTCTATCGTCAAATCTTGCCGTAATACGGCGTTCACCGCCGTACAGATCGGCATTTCGACATGGCGGGCGTTGGCCATCTCAACCAGAGCCGAGGCCGTATGAGCGCCTTCCGCCAGCTTTCCCTGGCTCGCCTCCGCCACACTTAGTCCGCGCCCGAGATTAAGCCCGAATGAAAAATTGCGCGATGCGGTTGAGTTGCACGTCAAGATCAGATCTCCAAGGCCGGAAAGCCCCATCAGAGTTTCGGGCCTCGCTCCCAAACTGTTCCCGAGGCGCGCCAGTTCGGCAAAGCCGCGCGCAATCAAGGCGGCGCTGGCGCTGGCGCCAAGGCTTTGTCCCGCGCAAATGCCACTGGCGATTGCCAGGACATTTTTAGCCGCACCGCCAATTTCGGCACCGCGCAAATCCGTCGAATGATACAAGCGGAAACTTGATGAACTCAGCAATTTAACAATGCTTCGCGCAAGCGCCTCATCTCGCGCCGCCAATGTCACGGCAGTGGGAAGCCCCTTGCCGACATCAACCGCGAAACTTGGCCCGGACAGCAATGCAGGAGGATTGTGCGGCAAATGCTCGCCGATAATGTCGCTCATAAAAGCATTGCTGGCGAGCTCAAGACCCTTAGCCGCGACAACAACCGGAATACCGGACGGGATATGTCCTGCAAGATGTTTGGCCAGATCGCGCATCGATTGCGCCGGAACCGCAGCAATCAGCAGACCCGCATCGTGCAGATCTTTGAAATCATAGGTTATCCGAATGCTGGCAGGCAGGATCACGCCGGGAAGATAGGCCACATTCTGGCGCTGTTCCGACATGTGGCGCGCGGCATCTGCGTCGCGGCTCCAAAGAGTGACGCTTCTGCCTGCCCGTGCGGCGGCAATAGCCAGCGCAGTGCCCCATGCACCAGAGCCTGCAATGGCAACCCGGTTATGCATCAGGCTTTTCCGTTCAGCGAAAGCTCCGCCTTACCGTCAAGAGGCCAGCGCGGCCGAGGTGCAAACGTAAGGTCATCGATCATGCCAAGGCCGAGCCGCTCTATCCCGGCCCACGCGATCATTGCGCCATTATCTGTGCACAGCACAGGCGATGGCACGATCAAATGGAGCCCGGCCTCACCCGCAAAGCGTGAAAGAGCCCTCCGGATCGCGCCATTGGCAGCGACGCCGCCCGCCACGACCAGCGCTGAAGGCGCGCCAAGCTGCGTTTCAAATCGCTGTAAAGCCACGCGGATACGGTCAGCCAACACATCCACGATTGCAGCCTGAAACGACGCGCACAGGTCGGCAACGTCGGTTTTCGTCAAAGGCGAAATCCGCTCTGCCTCGATGCGCACCGCTGTTTTCAGGCCCGAAAGCGAAAAGTCCGCATTTGGGCGGCCCATCATCGGGCGCGGCAAAGTGAAGCGTTCAGGGTCACCGTGCAAAGCCTGCTTTTCCACTTGTGGACCGCCGGGATACGGGAGGCCAAGCATTTTCGCAACTTTGTCAAAAGCCTCGCCCACAGCATCGTCCAGAGTGGTTCCAAGCCGGACATAATCCCCCACGCCCTTCACAGCCAAAAGCTGGGTATGGCCACCGGACACCAAAAGCAGCAAATACGGAAAGGCGATGCCATCCGTCAGCCGTGCGGTCAAGGCATGGCCTTCGAGGTGATTTACAGCGAGAAAGGGTTTCCGGGTCGCCAGCGCAAGCGCCTTGCCCGCTGTGAGGCCAACAATAACGCCCCCCACAAGTCCGGGGCCTGCGGCAGCGGCAATGCCGTCAAGTTGAGATAGTTTCATCCCCGCTTTGTCCAGAGCCCGCTTGATAAGGTGATCAAGCACATCAACATGCGCCCGCGCTGCGATCTCGGGAACCACGCCGCCATAAGCTGCATGTTCGGCGATCTGGCTCATCACCTCATTGGACAAAATGTCACCACCGCCTGACGGGCGCAATTGCACGACGGAAGCAGCGGTTTCGTCACAGGTGGTTTCAATTCCAAGCACGCGCATCATAGCGGTTTACTTTTGCTCCGGGCGATCTTATTGCCTCTTTCAAGACCAAAACAGGCTTGTAACCTATAAACAGGCAAGATTGAAACGCAACCATCCGCGTGAACGTAAAATGACAGCATCTGCACTCTCCTTGAAACTCGGCACACGCGGCAGCCCTCTTGCCCTCGCGCAGGCCCATGAGGTGCGCAGGCGTTTGGCCGCAGCCCACGGTTTAACGGTCGAGGCGTTTGAAATTGTGGTCATCAAAACCTCTGGAGATATCATCCAGGATCGTAGTTTGATGGAGTCTGGCGGCAAAGGCCTGTTTACCAAAGAGCTTGATGCCGCGCTGCTGGCGGGCGAAATTGATATCGCGGTTCATTCGGCAAAAGACATGCCGACGCTGATGCCGGACGGTATTGAGATTTCAGGCTATCTGATGCGCGAAGACGCGCGCGATGTGTTCATATCGGGCAAATTCAAAACCATTATGGATTTGCCTTATGGGGCAAAGCTAGGATCTGCATCGTTGCGCCGCCAGTCGCAGGCGCTCAAACTGCGTCCGGATTTGAAGCTGGTTTTGCTGCGCGGCAATGTCGAAACCCGACTGAAAAAAATCGAGACGGGTGCCTGCGATTGTACTTTTCTGGCTCTCGCAGGGCTGAAACGCCTTGGTTTAGAGCATCATGCAACGCAAATTCTCAACATGGTGGATTTTTTGCCCGCCGTGGGGCAGGGCGCTATCGCCTTGACTGCCCGTGCTCAAGACAACGCTGTGGCACATTTGATTTCGCCAATTTTGCACGCCGAAACAGCCGCGGCTCTCGCGTGCGAGCGGGCGTTCCTTCAAGTCATGGACGGCTCATGCCGCACCCCCATTGCCGGATATGCTCACATGCATAAAGGCCGATTGCAGTTTCGCGGCGAAGTCTACAGCCTCAACGGCAAGCAAACCTACGACGTTGCCTTCGTCGGTTTGCCATCCCATGCCGCTCGCATTGGTGAAGATGCCGGGCGTGAACTCCTGAAACGTACCCCGCCGGAGTTTCTGAAACATTAGAGGCTGCGGTAGATGCATGTTTTGATAACGCGTCCGCGGCACGCTGCTCTCATCACAGCCGGCAAACTCCAGGCTCTTGGCCACGAGACAAGCTTGGCCCCTGTCTTGGAGATGCAACCTCTGCCAGTCCAATGGCCAAAGCTGTCGTGGGCAGGTCTGCCAGCCGCATTTGTCGCCACCAGTTCACATGCTTTTCTTCAAAAATTTCCGGCACCCTGGTATGCACTTCGCCTGTTTGTGGTCGGGGAGCAAACGGCGCAGGCCGCCCGCGACGCAGGATTCGTGCATGTCCAGCCCCCACAACAAACGGCGGCTGATCTCGCAACCCTGTTGGGCACAGTGGATAGGGCCAAGATTGGTTCAAGCCCCATGGTGTACCTCGCGGGGAAATATCGCAAACCGGACCTCGAAATCGCATGGCCGGACCTTGTGGCGCTCGAAGTCTATCAGGCGCTTGCGCAAAACGGCTTGCCCGCGCCGGTGTTGAACAGCCTGCGCGCCGGAGATATAGACGCGGTTTTGCATTATTCTCACCGGTCAGCCGAGGTGTTTCTCGCATTGGCAGATGCTGCGGCGCTCGATTTGACCGGAGCGAACCTCATTCATTTCTGCCTCTCGTCTGATGTGGCGATGCCACTAAAAAAGCGTGGTTTGGCAACAAGGATTGCCGCTACGCCCGATGAAGCCGGAATTTTAGCTGCGATCTAAGCCAACCTTTTTGCGCAATCTGGCTCTGCGCAGTTTGCAGGGTAACAAGTCTGGCCTATAGTTCTCATATAAGAGGATGTTTCATGACCCCGGAAAAACCAGTGCCCAAGGCGAAATCGAAAGTCTCAAATCAGCCACCGCTCGCCCCGGAGACAGAGACACATCCCGAGACTGTGGCGCACGAGATACATCCCGAGACTCTGGCTCACGAAACTCTGGCTCACGAGACTTTGCACCCGGACACCCAGGTTGCGCCGCACCTCAATCAGGCTGAAATAGATCAGGCGCACACGCCTCAATCCATATCCGAGCCCGTGTCTGATCCCCTGCCGGAAAGTGGCAGCGGCACAGCTGACTTGGATGGTCCTGATGTAACCGCAACAACAGCGCCTGAACCGGAGAAAGCTGCGTCCGCAACTCCCGTCGTGGTTAAACCTGCCTATGGCAAAGCCGCTGGCCTAGGCGGGCTCGTGGGCGCAATAGTCGCGTCAGGCGTGTTTCTGGCCGCGCCCAAACTGCTCCCGCAGCTTTTGCCCGATGACGGTCTAAAACAGCAGGT
>JANXSV010000038.1 GCA_025356505.1 Methylovirgula sp. | reverse complement strand
AGGCAAACCATGGACTTTCCAAACCAGTTCAATCGGGATCACGATAGCGCTGTCCCATGGCGTCCCCGTAGCGCGCATCCTGCCGACAACCGTGATGTCCACGGCATGCTCATGCGCGTCGTCATCGCCATCTGCAGGTTCGTCTACACCATGCTGCGGACGAAACGTGTCGCCCAGCTTCAGGCTCGAACTCGCCCCGACCACGGCTTCATCCTCTTTTTTAAAGGGGCGACCCTCCGCCAAGCCGCCGGAGAGATGCTCGACAAAAGCGCTGATCGTGCCAACCACGGGGGCACCCTTGAAATGGTCACCAAACCCGATTGGTGCGGCGATTTTTGCGTGCGAGTCACTCATCGCCCGCGCTGCGCTGGGCCCGTCAAGCAGGGGCACGAGACCCGGCTTGAGATAGATCGCAGCAAGAACAAGGTCCGTGCGGCTGCCGGGCGCCCCGACCACCAGGTCAAACTTGTCAGCAGCCCGGGCGCTGCCTTGCCGCAGCGCGCGCTCTGCCGCCGAAATAGCGACACCAAGCCCTACTGCAAGCGCGACAAGGGCAATGAACAATGCAAATGCGGTTTTGTAACGCCGCAAAGTTGCCAGAACCAGAGGCAAAGGGTTCATGACACTAACTTCCCGTGATCGAGCGTGATGATCGTGTTCGCGCGCGCCATCAAATCGCAGTCATGGGTGACGCAGACAACCAGCTTCCCGCCCTCTGACCCCAGTCTTGCCAGAGCATCAATGACAGTTGCGGCGGACCCGATGTCGAGACTTGCTGTTGGCTCGTCCGCTAAAATAACCGGTGGATCCCGCAGGAGTGCGCGGGCCAGGGCCACCCGCTGCGCCTCTCCGCGCGATAAGACCGAAACGGAAGCCCGATGTTCAGGAACTGCAAATTGCCCGAGCAAATCCTGTGCGCGGGTCCGCTGATCGGGCGCAATGCGTGTGGTTTCAAATTGCAGAGGCAGCAGCACATTGTCGAGGCTTGAAAGCTCTGGAATCAGCCTGAAATCCTGAAACACAAACCCGACCTGCCTGCGTCGCCAGGCATCACGTTTCGCCGGGGACAGTGTGGCCAGGTCTTGCCCGTGCCAGATGATACGCGCGCCCTGCGGAACGATCAAACCCGCAAGCGAGTTAAGCAAGGTGGATTTGCCGCAGCCCGATGCGCCAACAATCGCGCAGAGACCGCTTTGCGGCAACTCGAGGAAGGGAATCGAAAGTGCGGTCGTGCCGCGCCCGCTGCGATCAGCAAAGGTGACCACGAGGTTTTTCGCCAGAAGAGCGGGTTCAGACACGTGTGAAACGGCTTTGCACCAGCCTGATACGGCTCACAAAGCCGGTTCCCTCATCGGTTTTGGTGCCAAGTTCCAATTGCCCGGTGACCGTGATGAGGTCATTGAAAGACACGGGTTGCAGGGCTTGGTCTATGTAAACCACGACCAGATCATCCGGCCAACTGGCCTCGGTATCGCAAAACGGGCAGACCCCCATTGGAATCCGCGTCAAAACAAAAAAATCTATTTCCGGCTTGAGAGGCGGTGCCATATAGCCGCGCATTTCCACAGCCTTACCGTTCAAGGATTGGGCAACATCCGAAAAAGCACCGTGATCGCCCCAAAGGTTACGGATTTTTACCGCCTCAGCGACCTGAGCGGCATAGGCGATCCATGGCGAGGGCAGGAGGGTTCCTGCCATCGCGGTTAGAAATGCTCTGCGACCGACTCTTTTCATATCGCACCATCACTTTTTGGCGTGAGCTGCCAGCCGTTCATTGGCTTTTAAAGCATAATCGATGACCAAGAAGGTATAGTTTTCATCGACAATACCTTGAAACAGATGCGCCCAAGGACCGGTAGCAAAAATAGCAACATCCTGCCCGGCATGGGTTTCAGACGACAGCGGAACCAGAGCCTGCTGCACAAAGTCAGGATCGGTGACATCAGCATTGGTCAGGTCAGCGCGTGGTGCACCGTCCTTTTTTCCGCCGGGTCCGTTGCCATATCCGATGATGCTGTAGGGTTTACCATCATCTGCGAGGGCGATTTTGCCGCGCTCTTTCACAAGACCCAAAATATTGCTATCGCGATCAGGATAGCCGGTGATGGTCAAAGTGTGGTCGTGGTCTGCGGTCACAATCACCAGCGTCTCGTCCAGATTGACCTTGGCCAGAACGGCTTTCACGGCCTTATCCATGGCAACGGCATCGGTAAGCGTGCGGTAAGCGTTGTTATTATGGCTGCCATGGTCAATCCGTCCACCCTCAACCATCAGGAAATAGCCTTCCTTGTTCTGGGATAGGATGTCTATGGCTTTGGTCGCCATATCAGCCAGCGCAGGCTCACCGCCCTTGTCTTTAGGGCGATCCGCTTCAAACTGCATGTTGTCCCGCTCGAAAAGGGCAAGAGCGTGAGTCACTGTTTTCGGGTCGATTTTATCGAAGCCTTCCTGGTTCCAAGCATAGGCTCCGGAATTAGAATAGCGCTTCAGCCACTCTGCAGTGAGGTCGCGCCCATCCTTGCGGAGGCCTTTTTTATCCGGATATTCCGGATCAGCCATGGTTTCTGGCAGGAAGTTCTGACGTCCGCCGCCAAACATCACGTCCAGCCCATCGCCATATTTGAAAGTCACCAGCTGATTGGCAATATCGGTGCATCCGGCCTTGGCTTGGTCACCCAGAACAGCGTCGTTTTCCCAAGAGCGATGCGCAGAGTGAGCATAGACGGCTGCTGGCGTCGCATCCGTGATGCGTGCCGTGGAAACCGCGCCAACAGACATGCCGATGCTTTTGGCAATTTCACCAATCGTGGTGACCTCCTTGCCCTTGGATTTCTCACAATCTTTCCAAACAGCGTCACCGGATAGGCCGAGCATATTATTGTTCGATTTCACGCCAGTGGTCATCGCCACGGCCGAAGGTGCCGAGTCTGTCACCAAGCTATCGTGCGCATAGGTGCGCGAAATTGCGGAATAGGGGAAACTTTCGTGTGCGAGCTTATTGGATGGACCGTCAACGCCGCGTGACTGGCCTTCAAAAATGCGTGCAGCCGTCATGGTTGCAACGCCATAGCCATCGCCAACAAACAGAATGACGTTTTTAGCCTGTTTGACATTCGGCACTTGCGCCAGAACCTTATCAAGTTGAGCCTTATTGCTTTTGTAATAAGGGTTTTCACCTTGAACAAAGGTGGCGTCTTCTGCCCGCGCTGAAAGTGACGAGGCGCAGCACAAAGCTGCAAGCGAGACAAAGCGGATCATGCGGTGGTGGCTTAACAAAGTCATAGTGAACTCCAATGGCGTTGGGTTCTTGATAATGGTGCGAAGCAACCATTCTATGACAAATGTTGCATCGATGGAAGCGCGGCGAAAAGTTTGCCATGCCCTACCAAGCCGGGCTGCCTACATTGGATGAAGCCGAAGTCTGATCCAGACCCGCCTACGCCTCATCCAATTCGGGTTATATTTAGAAAGAGTGGTGGAGCCTAACGGAGTCGAACCGTTGACCTCTTCAATGCCATCGAAGCGCTCTACCAGCTGAGCTAAGACCCCATTAACACAAAGTGGTTTTTATGGTGAAAAACCACCGAGACGTTTTCGAAACGATTTCCATGGCTATAACGATGTGCGCCAAAAAGCACAAGCCGCAAAACTCCGGATCGAGGCTAATTTTCTTACGACTCTTCGTCAACTTCGATATCGCCGTCGATCAGACCGGCAACATCGTCGTCGCCTTCCTCTTCTTCTTCAAGGAAAGTGTCGTCGTCAGCGCCGTCATCCTCAATTTCGATATCTTCATCCGGGACGACCGCAGCAGCAACATCCGCGCCGTCTGCATCCTCAAGTGGCACAAGTTCCGCCACGGCTGGATCAACCTCAACTTCGGCATCATCAACAACAGCAGCGGCACGCGATGCACCACGCGCCAGCACAACTTGAAACACCGTTCCGCATTTAGGACACAGGATCGGATCTTTGTTCAGATCAAAGAACTTTGTCGTGCAGCTTTGGCACTGACGTTTGCTGCCGAGATCGGGTTTTGCCACTGATTATGCCCTTCAAAGCCCTCACAAAAACCGGAGGGACGTAAATTGGTGTGATGCGTTCGGTTAGTGTGCGATGCGCAATCTGTCAAATAAGAAATTGTCTCAGGTGGATGTTATCTGCAAAGGGTGGCAGGTTAAAGGTGACATGAAACTGTTGCTCATGCTACGAAGCTGGCGAATTTAAACCCGGGTTCTCAATGTCACATTCGCATCAAAGCGCGCAACCATTGTCGTCAAAACGTTCACTCCCGTTGAAGGGGCGGTTGAAACCGCCGGGCGACAAAAGCATCTCGCACCGATCTTTGATTTTCGGCCTTCTCTGCGTCGGCACAACAGAAATCTCCGGTCTGCTGGAAGGGGATGATGTCTTGCGTACAGGCGAGGCATGCCGCGCATTGGGCGCAACTGTCATCCGCCATAGCGAAGGCCGATGGAGCGTGCAGGGTATGGGACTCGGCTCTCTGATGGCTCCAAAACATGTTCTGGACTTTGGCAATGCTGGAACCGGCTCGCGTCTGATGATGGGTGTTGTCGGCGGCCATGCCATCCGCGCCACCTTCGATGGTGATGCCTCGTTGCGCAAACGGCCCATGCGCCGCATTCTCGACCCGTTGCAACTCATGGGCGTAAAGATCATCTCGCAGGCCGAAGGTGGCCGCTGCCCGATTATTATTCAAGGCACTGCTGAGCCTGCGCCGATTGAATATAAAACGCCTGTCGCCTCCGCGCAGATCAAGTCTGCGATCCTGTTTGCGGGCTTGAACTCACCCGGACGCACTGTCGTCATCGAAGCGGAGGCCTCGCGCGATCATACCGAAAAAATGCTCCGGCACTTTGGCGCAGAGGTAACTTCGGTTGCTGAGGGCGCGCACGGACGCCGGATAACGCTTGAAGGCCGTCCCGAATTGCGACCAAACCCGGTTGTGGTTCCGGCGGATCCGTCGTCTGCAGCTTTTCCCATTGTTGCCGCGCTTATCGTGCCTGGATCAGACATTATCGTGGAAAGTGTAATGATGAATCCGCTGCGCACGGGATTGCTCACAACCCTTCTCGAAATGGGCGCGGATATAGACGTCTTGGACCGTCGCATCGAAGGGGGAGAGGATGTTGCTGATTTGCGCGTGCGCGCTTCACACCTGCTCGGTGTCGATGTTCCCGCTGAGCGCGCGCCAAGCATGATCGACGAATATCCAATTCTAGCTGTCGCGGCCTCTTTTGCCATCGGCGAAACCAGAATGCGCGGATTGCAGGAATTGCGCGTTAAGGAATCCGATCGCCTTGAGGCTGTGGCGCAGGGATTGCACCAGGCAAAAGTGGACTGTGCGATTGAAGCTGATGATTTGATCGTCCGGGGCCGCGGCCATGTTGCAGGCGGCGGAGTGGTCGAAACCCATCTCGATCACCGCATTGCCATGAGCTTCCTGATTTTGGGCCTCGCATCGTCGAAGCCGATGACGATTGATGATGAAACCATGATCGCCACGTCCTTCCCAACCTTCAAATCTTTGATGATCAAGCTGGGGGCGCAGTTTGAACAGGCGTAAAGCGAGCAGGGAACGGCCATGATCATCGCCATCGATGGACCGGCCGCTTCGGGCAAGGGGACCTTGGCAAAGCGTCTTGCTGCATATTATGGCCTGCCGCATCTTGATACCGGGTTGCTTTACCGCGCTACTGCCAAGGCGATGCTCGACGCCGATCAGTCTTTGCAGAATATCGAGGCGGCTGTCTCGGCGGCGCGGGGTCTGGCGCTGATTGATTTTGATGCCGATGCCCTGCGGGGGCGAGAAATGGGCGAGGCCGCCTCCATCGTTGCGGCAATTCCGCAGGTGCGGGAGGCCCTCAACGCAGTCCAGAGAAATTTTGCTCACAGGCCGGGCGGCGCCGTTTTGGATGGGCGCGATATTGGCACTGTGATCTGTCCTGAAGCAGATGTGAAGATATTCGTAATCGCCAGCGCCGATGCAAGGGCGCAGCGCCGCGCTCTGGAACTTGGTCAGCGCGGCGAGAAAGTTACTTTCACTGACATTCTCGCGGACATCAAACAGCGCGATATGCGAGATTCGCAACGCATGACAGCTCCGCTGAAAGCCGCTGCCGATGCCGTTGTGCTGGACACCACAAACTTGAGCGTGGACACCGCTTTTCAGGCGGCACGCTCAATGATCGACAGGCTCAGGCCTGAACCGGCTTAAACTGCGGCGCAGCCGGGGTCATCATTTTCGTGAATGTGAAGAGAGCAACGAGAGCGGCGAAATATACCACGACTTGCAAAACTGTCGGCGCATCCGAATAACCAATCAGGGTGTGTAAAGCGCGCCCAAGGATGCTCTTATCGGAGAGAATGGCAGAGCTATCCCACGCTTTCTTGCCCAGAACATCGATAACACCCGCCTGTTCCAAAAAGAAAACACTCTGCGCTGCCATTCCGGCGGCCAGAAATGTGATCAAGCCTGTCGTGACGCTGAATAGCCTGCGTGTCGGGATGCGCGTCAAGCCGAAATACATCAACAGGCTGACGCTACCGCCAAGCACTGTGCCGAGCAGTCCGCCCAGGATTAAGCTGCTGACGCCTTCGCCGCCCTGTACAAGGACGCCATAAAGAAACAGCACGACCTCGGACCCTTCACGCAACACAGCAACACCAACAACGAAAGCCAGAGCGACCAGTGAACGATTCCCGGTCTTGACCGCTTGTCCGACGCTTTTAAGCTCGGATGACAGCTCCCGCCCATGGCGCGCCATCCAGATATTATGCCACGCCAACATCAGAACAGCGGCGCCAAGGATGCCGGCATTGAAAACTTCCTGACCGATGCCCTGCATGGCATTTGCGATAACATCGACAAAACTTGCCAGCACGGATGCGCCGGCGACGCCTGCCGCAAGGCCCAGACCAATCCAGCGGCCGGCTTTTGGCACGCCCTTGGTGGCAGCCAATACGATCCCGAGGATCAAACCAGCCTCGAAAACTTCCCGAAATACGATGATGAGCGCGCCAAGCATGACTTTAAGCCTTATTCAACAATGAAATAACCAAGGGTCTTGTCTTCCCGTGGTTCGTCGACGAATAAAATCTTTCCTGCCTCTTCCGGCACTTTGATGCGGACAACTGCAGAACTATTGCCTTTGATCGGCTTCTCTATTTTGAACGGCTTGGCTTCAAATTCCATAGGCGTGGGATCATCGTTTCTGATGGTAAGGAGCACAACCTTGCCATGCGGTAACTTCATTTCAGCCGGGCTGAACACATGATCTTTTACAGAAATTTCCAGCGAAATCGCATCTTCAGCGTAAGCGCCGGTCGCGCCTGCAACTAAAGCTACGCTTATCATTGCCGCACATGCGGCATATTTAACACCATTCAACATCGTTTTTTCCTTTGGCGGCGGGTTCAAGGCCCGGGGACAAGTGCGGTAATAACACCACGCCTCTTTACTGAGAGATCACGTCAAAACGGTCAAACACTATCTTTTAGAGTTAGAATAATTCTAATAAAGGCGCTCTTACGTTTTGAACCTAACACATTGAAATAAAACGAGAACTAGAATAGTTTTGAACGGTTATTATATACTCGCTGACGATTTGTCACAGGCTCAAACGGGTGTGAAGCAAGATACGGGGGCCGCCGCCACATCTAACCGCCTGTCTAATTTCTTCCGGCACCGAATTCCGGCCTTGCTCCGGAACGCGTCTGCTGGTAAGTCACCCACGCGTTTAGATATTGTTTAAACGCGGTTTTTGCATGCCGGTTCGCGCTGGTCCGCTCATCACAGAGCGGTTGTTTCGAACTAAGCCGGGATCGTACCCGGTTCGAAACTTCCGGCTTGGCAAAAATGGTCTGAAACACAAACCCACAGCGC
>JANXSV010000015.1 GCA_025356505.1 Methylovirgula sp. | reverse complement strand
ATCGAAACGATGACGATCCGGGTTGAAGGCGAGGTCGAGGTAAATGACACCAACGGAGTCATTCTTGGAACGGTCGAGCGCATGACCAAGCGCTTCTGGCTTCGAGACTCGCTATTGACCGCTCCCGACGCTGCTATTCGGATGTTTTCCAAGCGGATAGCCGCAGGCGAGGGTGGAGAGTCGATCGCGTATTTGCATGCGCTCAACGCGGCGGTTAATACAACGATCAAGTTGCATAAAGGCCCGGTCTCACTTTCGACCCCGGTCACCCATGCTTTTTCCCAAAAGCGCGGCACAAGCCAGGATCTGGCGCAGATATTCGTGAGCGCCTGCCGGGCTGTTAAAATCCCGTCCCGGTATGTCAGCGGGTATTATTTGCGCGAAGACGGTGACCAGACCGATGCGGGACACGCTTGGGCTGAAGCCTATGTTGAGGGCTTGGGTTGGCTGGGGTTCGATCCCGAGCATGATTGCTGTACCTCAGACCGGCATATCCGCGTGGCTCATGGAACGGATGCGGCTGATGCAGCCCCGGTGCGGGGTGCGAGGTTTGGCGGGCAGGCCGGGGAGGTCCAAGAAGAAGTTCACGTATCGTCCCGCCGCCAACTTGTGGAGGAGTAGAACGCATGCGATGAAGGGCGGAATTATGAATTGGTTTGTGAGAGGATGCTTCTGTGACGTATTGCGTGGGTTTGTTGGTTAAAGACGGGTTGGTCATGTTGGCTGACACCCGCACAAATGCCGGGCTTGATAATATCTCAACCTTTCGCAAATTGCATGTTTTTGAACAGCCGGGTGAAAAGCTCATGGCCATCGCCACGGCCGGCAATCTCGCATTTACTCAAGCGGTCATTTCCTGTTTGCGTGAAGGACTGGAGATCGACGGCAAGCGTGAAACGCTGCTAGATCAGGCCAATATGTTTCGCGCGGCACAATTCATCGGTGAAGCCATCCGTACCGTCTACCGCATTGACGGTCCGGCGCTCGAGCAGGCAGGCAATTCGCTCGACGTTTCCATGCTCTTTGGAGGGCAGGTTCCGGGCTTTCCGCCCCGGCTTTTCATGATTTATAAGGCCGGAAATTTCATCGAAGCCACTTCAGACACACCCTATTTTCAAATTGGCGAACATAAATACGGCAAGCCGATTCTTGACCGCGCCGTCAGACACGCGACTGACCTTTACGACGGACTGAAACTTGCGCTTATTTCCATGGATTCGACAATGAGATCGAACCTTGGCGTCGGTTTGCCGCTCGACACTGTGGTTTTGCGCCGCGACCAGATGGAATGGGCACTCAACCGCCGCATAGATGCCGCGGATTCCTATTTCCATGATCTTTCGGAACGTTGGTCGGCCGCGCTGCGGCAAGCGCATTTGAACATTCCACCGCCGCCGTATGAGCATAGGCGCAAAAATAACTGAACCGCTCGCTGCGACGTAGCCAAAAGGATAAGAGTCGTCCGGTTGTGAACGGGCAGCAATTTCCGCATAGTAGAACATCAAACGGTGCCTTTGGGCTTGCCGCGGGATTTGGTTTACGGAATAGTGTTGCAGAACGGGCTTCTGAAGGTCGAACAGCACTGCGCAAAGAACTGATCGTCCGGAGTTCCTTTTTTAAGTCTGGGGAGACATTTATGACTTTATCGAAACTGAGTTTAATTCTCATTGCGTCGTCGTTTTTGACGAGCGCTTATGCTGCGGACCCGATCAAAGTTGGTCTGTCAGGGCCTTTCACCGGCGGTTCATCGTCGATGGGCGTTTCCATGCGCGACGGGGTGAAGCTGGCAGTTACTGAAATTAATAAGGCCGGCGGCGTTTTGGGACGCGAAATCCAGTTGGTCGAGCGCGATGATGAGGCCAAGAACGAAGTTGGCGTTCAGGTCGCACAAGAATTGATTAGTAAAGAAGGCGTCGTGGCTACGCTGGGCTATGTCAACACAGGTGTTGCGCTTGGTTCGCAGCGTTTTTATCAGGAAGCTGAAATTCCTGTGATTAACAACGTCGCTACCGGCTCGGTTGTGACAAAGCAGTTTTTAGGCGGCGACTTCAAAAACAATTATGTTTTTCGCAATTCGGCAAATGACACCATTCAGAGCGCGATGATTGCCTCGGAAGCCGTCACGAAGCAGGGCTTTAAAAAGCCGGCAATTTTGGCCGACTCGACCAATTATGGCAAATTAGGCACGACCGATCTGACTGCTGCTTTGACTAAATTGAACATCACGCCGGTTGCAACCGAAAAATTCAACATCGGCGATACCGACATGACCGCGCAGGTTTTGCGCGCGAAAGAGGCCGGTGCTGATGTTATTTTGACTTACGCGCTTGGTCCAGAGCTTGCTCAGGTGGCCAATGCAATGGCAAAACTGGGATGGAAAGTTCCGGTGATCGGCTCGTGGGCTTTGTCTATGGCCAGCTTTATTGATACTGCTGGCCCAAATGGTGACGGCGCAATGATGCCCGAAACCTTCATCCAGGTGCCTTCAACACCTAAGCGCAAGGCTTTCATTGAGGCGTATCAGTCCACTTACAAGATAGATCGCATGCCATCGCCAGTCTCTGCGGCGCAGGGCTATGATTCTGTTTACCTGCTTGCAGCGGCCATTAAGCAGGCAGGAAGCACCGACGGTCCAAAAATCCGCGAGGCGCTTGAAAACCTCAACGACAAAATTGAGGGCGTCGTTACTACTTACGATCATCCTTTCTCGGCAGCTGATCACGAAGCGATCAGCGCAAACATTCCGGTGTTTGGAGTTGTTAAGGGTGGCCGTGTTGTGCCAATGCACCCTGAAGACCTCGAAGGTGCAAACGCATTGCGTGTGAAGCCAAAGGGCTAGCACAGGAAGCTGCCCCAAGGGCGGCTTTGCGGATTCTGATGCGGTCGGCTGTCTCTGCTGGCCGTATTGTCAGATGCAAGCGCTTTCGACGACACGCTCCAAACTTAGACATCGAGTGCATAATGCAATATTTACCCCAACTTATCGCCAGCGGCATAAGCATAGGCATGATCTATGCAGTGGTCGCTTTTGGCTATCAGCTCACTTTTGCGACCTCAAAGACCCTCAATTTTGGTCAAGGTGAAGCGCTGGCGCTCGGAGGTCTTACGGGTTGGAGTGTCACCACCTGGCTGATAGCGCATGGGATCGGGGTTGGCGTTGCATACCTGCTGATGATCCCAATCGTCCTGATTTTCGGCATGCTACAAGGCGCGGTTGTTGAGCGTCTGGGTGTACGGCAAGCCATCAAAACCAAGTCGGAAGCCGGATGGATTATGGCGACGATCGCTCTTGGAATTATCTTCAAAAATCTTGCCGAAAATATCTGGGGGCGTGACGCACTGAAATTCCCCTCGCCACTGCCAGAGGCTGCTTTGACGTTCGGCTCGGTGCGCATTCAGCCGATGGAAATTGCCATTGTGATTGGCGCGTTGGCGATGATGCTTGCCGTTGAACTGTTTAACCGCCGTTCGATTTTCGGCAAAGCCGTTGTTGCAACAGCGAACGATCGTGATGCAGCTGGACTTATGGGCATTAACACCGGTCTGGTAATTGCTTTTTCATACGCATTGTCATCGATGGCGGCCGCTTTTGCCGGAGTGCTTGTGGCGCCTATTACAACAGCCGGTGTGAGTTCGGCAGCAGTCCTGGGTCTAAAGGCGTTCGCAGTAGCGATCATTGGCGGGTTGTCGTCTGGCCTCGGTGTGATTGTCGGCGGGTTGATTTTGGGTATCACTGAAACGATGACCGGCTATTTTATCTCGACCGGCTATAAGGATGTGCCTGGACTGGTACTTTTGCTGCTCGTTCTCTCATTCAAGCCATCTGGTTTGTTTGGCAAAGCCACGATCAAGAAGGTCTGACACATGTCAAACAAGACACTGCTCACGATAATCGGAATTGCACTGCTTGTAGCGCTGCCTTTTTTCGTCAAAAGCCCCTACTACATGCATCTCATTGTGACGATTGCAATTTTTTCGATTGTCACGCTCGGGCTTGACGTTGTGTTTGGATATACAGGCGAAGTTTCGATCGGTCATTCGGCTCTTTTCGGCATTGGAGCCTACACCGCCGGAATATTGGCCATGAAGTTGGGGATCGGCTTTTGGCCATCGTTGGTTTTCGCCCCCGTCATTGCCGCTCTTTTCGGCCTGCTTTTGGCGTTGCCTGCCCTTAGGGTGACAGGACCCTATCTCGCGATGGTGACTCTGGCTTTTGGAACGATTGTCCAGATCCTGATCAACGAAATGACAGACCTCGGGCCGTGGCTTGACCATTTCAACCTGACCGAAGGCCCTTTGGGCATCAAATTGGTGAAGCCGCTCTTTATTGATCTGCGCGGAACTGTACCTTTGTTCGACATGCCTATTCTGCGTCTGAAAGAGGTAGAGTTTTATTTTGTTGCGACCGGAATTTTGCTTCTCGCTATTCTTGTGATCAACCGGCTCGTTGCCTCACACATCGGCCGCGCTTTTGAGGCCTTGCGGGACAGCCCGATTGCTTCAGACTGCATGGGCGTCTCAGTTTATAAGTATAAGGTCGTCGCGTTTGTGACCAGCGCCGCATTTGCAGGGCTCGCTGGGGCATTATTCGCTTACTCTGAACAGTATATTGCCCCGAACACCTTCGGCTTTGATCTTTCCATCCTGTTTTTGCTGGCTGTCACCATGGGGGGACGAAAATCCCGCCTAGGCCCCGTCCTTGGTGCTGCAATCGTGGTCTACCTCCCAAATCTTCTGGCAGACATCAATCTTTTCAGAATCATTGCAGGTCTTATAGCAGTTATAGCGCTTGTTTCGGGTGCTGCGTCGCTCCTACGTGACCGTTCTGCGGTTCGCGGTGTAGCGATTCCCGTCGTGCTTTGTCTCGCACTTTTTGCCCTTTCAATTAGCCTGACAACCATAACCGATTACAAACTTGCCATTTACGGGGTCATGATCCTGTTTGTGGTTTATTATCTGCCGGACGGTATCGTCGGGGCTCTGAAGAAGGCCATCAGCACTGTAAAACCTGAGTGGGTGCGGACGAATGTACGTATCGAAGCAACTGGCGGCGCGGGGGATGCCTTTGTTGCACCCACGTCCAGCGCCGTTTCAGGATCTACTCTCTTGGATGTCAAACAAGCGTTGATGCAATTTGGCGGACTACGAGCTCTCGATAAGGTCGATCTTGATGTTAAAGCGGGCACAATCCACGGCCTGATCGGGCCGAACGGATCAGGCAAAAGCACAATGATGAATGTGCTGACTGGAATTTACGTTCCGACCGGCGGTGAAGTTCTTCTGCAGGGAGAAAACCTTGCAGGTAAGAAATCTCCTGAAATCGCAGCGCGCGGAGTGGCCAGAACCTTCCAGAACGTACAACTTTTCGGTGAACTTACGCTCATTGAAAATGTGCTCGTGGGGCTGCACCATACCTATAAAGCGGGCTTTTTCCAAGTTGCCCTAAAAACGCCCTTGGCGAACGCGAACGAGCAAGGCGCGAGACAACGGGCTGCGAGCATTCTTAGCTTCGTAGGTTTGGCCGAACTCGCAAATGAAGAAGCGCGCAATCTTCCCTATGGCAAGCAGCGACTGTTGGAAATTGGTCGTGCTCTTGCTCTTGATCCCAAACTCTTGCTGCTCGATGAGCCAGCTGCTGGCTTAACCGCGCCAGATATCAAAGAACTCGTGCAGATCGTGCGCAAAATACGCGACCATGGCATCACCGTCATTCTGATTGAGCATCATATGGACGTTGTTATGTCTATCTGTGACACGGTGACTGTTTTGGATTTTGGTCAGAAAATAGCCGAAGGTAAGCCTGCATCGGTGCAGGCAAATCCGCGCGTGATCGAAGCCTATCTCGGCGGTGCCGCCGCCGCAGCGGTTTGAGGAGTTTTTCATGCTTAAGATAGAAAACCTCTTTGCCGGATATGGAAAAGTGCAGGTTTTGCATGGTGTGTCCATGGAAGTGCCAACAGGCATGCTTGTGACCCTCATCGGGTCCAATGGAGCAGGCAAAACCACGACCTTGCGGGCACTTTCGGGCATGATCAAGCCGGAATCCGGCTCAATCACCTTGGGCGGGGTGGAAATTGGTGGCCTTCCTTCCCACGCAATTGCGCGAAAGGGCTTGGCACACTCGCCTGAGGCGCGGCGGATTTTTCCAACTCAGTCGGTTTTCGATAATCTTTTGCTTGGTGCCTTTCCGCGCCTCACCGGCGCGCGCCCTAAAGGTGACGTGCAGGGTGATATCAGCAAAATGTTCGAAATATTTCCGCGGTTGGCCGAGCGTCGCGCCCAATTGGCAGGGACTCTCTCGGGCGGGGAGCAGCAGATGCTGGCGATGGCGCGGGCTCTGATGCTTCAGCCTGAAGTTTTGCTGCTCGACGAACCCTCTATGGGGCTCTCGCCGAAATTGGTTGAGGAGGTGTTCGTGGTGATCGCACGCCTTAAATCAGAAAAAGTGACTATGCTTCTCGTCGAGCAATTTGCCGCGGCTGCGCTTGAAGTTGCTGATTTTGGCTATGTTATGGAAAACGGTCGGCTGACGGCTTCGGGAACTGCGGCTTCGCTCAAGGTTGATCCGGCTGTACGGGCAGCATATTTGGGTTCAGCGCATTAGAGGGACGGGTCTACCAAAGCTACGACGTCGAGCATGATCTTATTCATGTCGAAGTCTTTCGGGGTATAAATCGCGGACACCCCCTCTTTGAGGAGCATTTCAGCATCGTCTTTTGGGATGATTCCACCCAGAATGAGATGAATTTGAAGGTTTTCTGCCTTCAGCTGCGCCAAAATATCCCTCACCAACGCAACGTGCGACCCCGATAAAATGGAAAGGCCGATACAGTGGGCCTTCTCGGCCTTTGCAGAGGCAACCAACTGCGCCGGTGTGAACCGGATTCCCGCGTAAACCACGTCCATGCCAACATCTCGCGCCCGCACGGCCACCTGCTCGGCTCCGTTGGAATGGCCGTCCAAACCCGGTTTGCCAATCAGAAATTTGATGCGGCGGCCAAGCCTCAGTGAGACGCGCTCGACTTCGGCACGAACAGCGTCGAGCCCGTGTTCACCTTGGCGAGCGTGCGCACTGACGCCCGTGGGCGCGCGGTAATCGCCCCATATTTCGCGCATTGCAGCGGCCCATTCACCCGTGGTCACCCCGGCTTTCGCGGCAGCAATGCTGGGAGGCATAATATTTTGATCTCGCCGCGCGGCAAACCGCAAGTTTTCAAGCGCGGCTTTGACGGCATTTTCATCACGTGCGCTGCGCCAAGCAGCGAGATTGGCTATTTGTTCTGCCTCGACATGTGCTGGCACGACGAGAATATTACTGTCTCCAGTGGTAAGCGGGGAGGGTTCGCCTTCGGTAAACCTGTTGACGCCGACGACAATCTGATCCCCCCGTTCGATGTTTTCGAGCCGGGAGGTGTTCGACAAGACCAATTCCGACTTCATATACCCTGTTTCTACAGCGGCCACCGCCCCGCCCATGGCAGCTATTTTGGCAAGCTCGGCTTGAACTTCGGCCTTAAGCTCACTCACTTTTTTCGCGATAAGCGTCGATCCGTCGAAAATATCGCCATATTCAAGCAAGTCTGTCTCATATGCCATAATCTGCTGCATTCGAAGCGACCATTGCTGGTCAAAAGGCCGAGGCAGGCCCAGAGCCTCGTTCCAAGCCGGAAGTTGAACGGCGCGGGCACGGGCGTTTTTTGAGAGCACAACAGCCAGCATTTCGATCAGTATTCGGCTGACATTATTCTCCGGCTGATTTTCGGTGAGGCCGAGTGAATTTACTTGGACGCCATAGCGAAAACGGCGATTTTTTTCATCTAATACGCCGTAGCGCAGAAAGGTTATCTCATCCCACAGCTCGGTAAACGCGCGCATTTTGCATAATTCTGTGACAAATCGCATACCAGCGTTCACAAAAAACGAGATGCGACCGGTAATGTCGCCGAATTCAGCCGGGTCGAAGGCCCCTGAGGCCTTAACTTCATCCAAAACCGCCATCGCAGTTGCAAGCGCGAAAGCCAGCTCTTGCGCGGGCGTGGCACCAGCTTCTTGGAGATGGTAAGAGCATATGTTTGTCGGATTCCACTTCGGCAGCTCTTTGCAGGTAAAAAGAATGACGTCGCGCATCAAACGCATGGAGGGTTTTGGCGAGAAAATATAGGTGCCGCGCGACAGATATTCCTTGATTATGTCATTTTGCGTGGTGCCCTGCAGCTTGGAGCGGGGAGCTCCCTGCTCATCGGCTACGGCGATGTAAAGCGCCAACAGCCACGGCGCTGTCGCATTGATCGTCATTGACGTATTCATGGTATCGAGGGGCAAACCCTTGAAAAGGGCCCGCATGTCGCCAAGATGAGAGACGGGCACGCCAACTTTGCCGACTTCGCCCCGCGCCAGCTCATGATCGGGGTCATAACCTGTTTGTGTTGGCAGGTCGAAAGCGACCGAAAGCCCGGTTTGACCCTTGGCGAGATTACCCGCAAATAATTTGTTCGACTCGGCGGCTGTAGAATGCCCGGCATAGGTGCGGAAAATCCACGGTTTATCGGCTTTTGCCCGCGCGTGTGTCATATTGGCTACCGTCCCAAGTGCAAGTTTATGCGCAAAATCGAGCGCAAGGTCATGTTGCAGAGCACAAACTTAGCGACGCTTTTTGTGAAAAGCTAGCAGGGCTTAAGTTGTAGCGCGGCTTGAGCACACAATGCTTGCTGATAGGAGCGCAATTTCTGCTAGTAGAGCAAAAGTCTATGGTGCAACGCAAAAGACCTCTGCTAAGCTCACCAAACCGTGCGTTAGGGTCGAGACAATGAATAATTTAAAAGATCTCTATGATTTAGGTGAGATTCCGCCGCTGGGTCACGTGCCGAAAAACATGCACGCCTGGGTTATCCGCAAAGAGCGCCATGGACCGCCGGAAAGCTCCATGCAGCTTGAAGTGGTTCCGACATGGGAGTTGGACAGCCACGATGTATTGGTGTTGGTGATGGCGGCCGGGGTCAACTACAATGGCGTCTGGGCGGCTCTGGGCGAGCCTATCTCAGTTCTTGATTCCCATAACCAGAAAATTCATATTACCGGCTCAGACGCCTCCGGAGTGGTTTGGAAGGTAGGTTCCAAGGTCACTCGCTGGAAAATCGGCGATGAAGTGGTCGTACACTGCAATCAAGATGATGGTGATGACGAGGAATGCAACGGTGGCGATCCGATGTTTTCATCTTCACAGCGCATCTGGGGCTATGAGACGCCGGACGGGTCTTTTGCGCAGTTCTGCCGGGTGCAGGACAGGCAACTCATGGAGCGGCCGCGGCATTTGTCCTGGGAGGAGAGCGCCTGTTACACGCTGACGCTGGCAACGGCCTACCGGATGCTGTTCGGACATGAACCACACCGGCTGAAGCCTTCGGACAATGTGCTGGTGTGGGGTGCTTCGGGCGGGCTTGGCGTGTTTGGGATCCAGCTTGTGGCTGCTGCTGGCGGCAATGCTATCGGGGTGATTTCGGACGAATCCAAGCGGGAGTATGTTCTGTCGCTGGGTGCTAAGGGTGTGATAAATCGCAAGGATTTCAAATGTTGGGGGCAGATGCCCACGGTCAATACCCCCGAATATGCCGAATGGACACGCGAGGCGCGCAAGTTCGGCAAGGCCATCTGGGATATAACCGGCAAGAAAGATGTCGATACGGTATTTGAACATCCGGGCGAGCAGACTTTTCCGGTTTCGTGTCTTGTGGTGAAACGGGGCGGAATGGTGGTTTTTTGCGCCGGAACCACAGGTTTTAACCTCACTTTTGACGCCAGATATGTCTGGATGCGGCAAAAACGCATTCAAGGCTCGCATTTTGCCCATCTCAAACAGGCGGCGGCTGCCAATCGGTTTGTGATCGATCGGCGGGTTGATCCGTGTATGTCCGAGGTGTTCCCGTGGGAGCAGATTCCGCTCGCGCACACCAAAATGTGGAAGAACGAACACGCCCCGGGAAACATGGCCGTGCTGGT
>JANXSV010000012.1 GCA_025356505.1 Methylovirgula sp. | reverse complement strand
GCATCATGCTTGGGCATGTATAGCCGGGTTGGTGCTCCGCTGGTTGAAAACGGAAAGCCGTCCAGCGCCGTTGCCGACAGGTTTGGAAAATGTGCAATACGCGCGATGGGCGGCATTTGCAGCTCTGACTTTTCCAGCAGCATGAAGCGCTTGGGGGCATCGAGCGTATCTTGCACATCGCATTTGGCATCGCCCGGATTGCTGAGCTGCGCCTCAAGTTCGATATGGTTAGTGCCGGGGCGCATTGTGCCCAGCGGTACGTTGACTTGCTTTTTGCGGAAAACATCGCCGCCCGGCTTTGTTAATGAAAGTGACGCGACGTCCTGATCGTTGACACGCACCAACACCTGGCTGCCGGGCGAAAGGCCTGCGGCATATCCGGCGTCAATCTTCAGCACCATTTTGCCGTAGTCCGCCGGATAGAAATCCGATGGCATCTGCAAGTCAAAGCCGGAGCGGAACACGCGTCCGTTAAACTCCTGATCGGACAGGCCAAGCTGTTTGAATGTCTTATCCATATCGCCGCTGATACGGAACCCGTGCTGGTTGATCAGCGCCTGAACGCCGGAAGCCGACCCGACAGGAACGTCAGCGCGCGCGGCTGCAAGCAACTTGTCCAGCGAAGCGGCAACATCTGTGTCTGTCGCACCGGTGATGAACAAATCATAATGCCCGGAAACGCCGCCACCGCGCAGCATCAATCCATCGGTCGCGTCCGCTTCCTTAGCAAAACCGCGCGCCGCAAGTTCATCTCTCGTGCCGATATAGACCGAAATGCCGGAAAAATCGTTGGATTTTTCGGCAACTTCAACAACGGGTCGGCCGTAACCGCCACGCAAAGCCACCAACTGAACCGCCATCATCATACGGTCTATCTGGGCAGCATTTGCTTCGGGCGGAAGGATGGCGCGGATGAGCGTTGACCCTGTTGCATCAGGCGGAACTGCGGCAAGCTCGGTGGTCTCGGTTTGCGTTTCCTGAGGGTAGGCAGGAAATGAAATGCCGGTGGTGGCCGCATCAACCTGAGTCCAGAGTTCATAGGTGGCGGACATCGAACAATCAACACGATGACGCTGATGCACCACAATCCGAAACGCATTGTAGCCGGATTCCAAAACACCAGCCGCGACATCAGCATCGATGACGCCCATATCGCTCGATGCGGAAATCTGGTTTTCGGCAACAAGATTATCGTTGAGGTAAACCTGGATCTTCGAGGCCTCCGGCATGACCGATACGGCATTTGTGTACGATAGACGCAAGCGCGCGCGCCCGCGGGCTTGCTGATCGGTGACATAAACCGGCCATACGCGTGAACCTGTTTCGCCTTCAAAGCGAAGCTGGCGCGCATCACTATTCAGGCGGTTCAAGCGGGAGCCTGAGGCGATATCGGCCTCGGCTTGCACCTGTGCGGGTGCAGCGGCTGCTTTTGAGGCCGCGGCTACCGGCGCGGCAAAGGGCACGGCGGCAGAGTTTGCATCAAGAGGCGCGTTTTCCTGCGCCGATGCGGAGCCCGCCGCAACAAGATTTGCAGCCAGCATCATAGCCGTAAAGGAAACCGATAGACCTAATTTCAAACGCATGGAACGACCCTTAACTCTGACTTGACGCTTGATTGGACGCGGTGGCTGCCAACTCTGCCGGCACTGGCTCACCTAGATCCTGCTGCACAGCCTGCTGGACTGCTTGATCTGCAGCTTGGGCAGCGAGCGCCATTTGTATTTTCACCAATTCAAGTTGCTTGGCAGCGCGGCTGACTTTGTAACTGGCGAAAAGATATTTGAAGCCGCGCAGAGGCTCATGTATGCCCCAAGAGAACATATCCCTGATACCGACAAAGATGCCCTTGTGTTTGCGGCGGCTTTCGCGGAAGGCGGCAAGTTCCTGCATTTCCAAGAACATCATGTCGAGGATAACCGGATAATGCTGGCCCTTGAGCGTGCCATATTCAAAACCGATGCTGTGGCCGACGCCCTCTTTGACTTTGTTGTTTAATACAAGTGGCAGCGTCAAAGCTCCCCTTGTGGTATCGCGCATAGGGACTTTCAGAACAGCGGCGGTTCCCTTGCCCAGATGCGCGGGGAAGCTTGGGTCAGTGACCGAAACACGCACGCCGCCATAGGACACGTCCTTGACCACCACGGGAATGATCGAAGCTCCGATGATCAAGTCTGCCGGGCGGGAGATGGGCTGGCGGAAAGAGCGACGCTCGGCAATCACCCCCAGCGATATGGCCGACAGCATGAGGTTGAACGTGTTCCAGACACCGACAACGATCAGAAGTTCGTTGGCGTCAGGCTCGGTGAAGTAGCGATAAATCACCATCATGGTACTGACTATGATAACGCCAAATACGATAAAATAAGGCTTCGAAAGTTCCGATAAATATTCTTTGTCCGAGCCTTCGCCCTTATCGGTGACGTTGAACGTGGGCGCACGCGGGTTTTTAATGACGCTGAGCAACCCGCCGCTGAGGAATATCGACTGCACAAACTCATAAACCTCGGAAACCCAGGGCCAGCGCACTGTGCCGTAGAGGTAGTTCTGCATCATCATGTTCACCACCATATAAATCGTGGTGTAGGCGAAAAATTCGTTCGAGTTCGCAACATAAATCTGCATGGAGAACCAGATATACAGCAAC
>JANXSV010000010.1 GCA_025356505.1 Methylovirgula sp. | reverse complement strand
CTTGGTCGGTATCCCGATCGTTTGGGGTGTCTACATGACCTATCTGAATGTCGTGAAGCTGTTCAACTAACAAAAAGCTGCCGCGCGAACGGCAGCTTTTAAAAACACAATCCGATTCCAAAAAAAGCCGCTCCAACCAATTGGAGCGGCTTTTCTAGTACCTCAAAGGGTGAGTTTTATGCCACGGCCCTGATGGTGTTGCCCACCTTGCTTACGATCTCATCAATCTGGTTTTCTGTGATGACCAGCGGCGGCGTCAGCGCGATGGTATCGCCCGCGGTGCGGATCATGATGCCTTCCTTTTGGAACGCATGATCCAGCGCGTTGAAGGCGCGTTTACCGACGCCATCAGGAATGGACGCCAAATCAATCCCTGCCACCAGTCCCAGTGTGCGAATATCGAGCACATTGGGGAGGCCTTTCAGCGAGTGGATTGCGTCAGCCCAGATTGGCTCCAGCCGCGCCGCATTTTCAAACAGCTTTTCGTCACGATAGATGTTCATCGAGGCGATTGCCGCCGCGCAGGCGAGCGGATGCGCCGAATATGTGTAGCCGTGGAACAGTTCAATCATATGTTCCGGCCCCTTCATAAAGGCATCGTAAATGCCCTTACGCGCAATCACCCCGCCCATAGGCACTGTGCCCGATGTCACGCCTTTAGCGAAGCAGATGAAATCCGGAATAACGCCATAGCGCTCGGCGGCAAAGCCATGACCGAGGCGACCGAATCCGGAAATAACTTCGTCGAATATCAGCAAAATGCCATATTTATCGCAAATCTGGCGCAGGCGCTTGAGATAGCCCTTCGGCGGCGGCAACACTCCGGTTGAACCTGCCATAGGCTCAACGATCACAGCGGCGATGGTCGAGGCATCATGCAGGCCAACAATGTTTTCGAGATCATCAGCCAGATGCGCGCCCCACTCAGGCTCGCCCTTTGTGAAGGCCTGTTCCTGCCGGTTATAGGTGTGCGGCAGGTGATCGACGCCGGTAAGCAGCGAGCCGAAGAACTTACGGTTGGGCACGATGCCGCCTACCGAAATGCCCCCGAAACCAACACCGTGATAGCCGCGCACCCTGCCGATGAGGCGCGTGCGGGACCCGTTGCCGTTGACATTGTGATAGGCGATGGCAATTTTCAGCGCAGTATCGACGGCCTCCGAGCCGGAATTTGAAAAGAAAACATGGTCCAGATCGCCCGGCGCCAGCGCGGCAATGCGTGAAGCTGTCTCAAACGCGGCCGGGTGGCCAAACTGGAAGGAAGGTGCAAAGTCGAGGTTTGCAGCTTCTTTCTGGATCGCGCTGACAATGGCGTCGCGGGTATGGCCGGCATTTGAGCACCAAAGTCCGGCGGTGCCGTCCAAAATAGCCCGCCCCTCGGGCGTGTAATAATGCATGTCCTTAGCCCGCGATATCATGCGCGGATTTTTCTTGAACGCCCGGTTGGCCGTGAAGGGTAGCCAGAACGCGTCCAGATCATTAGGCATCGCAGCATTTTTTAACATCGAGGGCTCCTTTGACAATTCAAAGACACTAACACGCAAATCACCGGCAAAAAAAGGCATGATTTTGCGATAGAGCCAGCGAAATACTTTGCCTCTGCACCATGCGGGTCCGAGCGTATCCCGCACGGACGTGCCGTGTTGCAATCAGTTCCGCCAAGGTCATGGCGCGCGCCAAAAGCCGTGTTAAGCTGATGCCAGTCTGATGATGCTCAGAGGAACAGCTATGCTTCACATTTCCCGGCGCGCCATACTGGCTTGTAGCTTCATTTGCCTGGTTTCACCGCTCCACTGCGAAGAGATCAGCCCAGAAAATCTGCTCACGTCGATTTACAAGGCCTATCTCGGTGCAAACGCTACTGGATACAATTGGAATGACAACGCAGATTGCCTTCTAGCCTTCACACCTGAAACGGCAAAACTCATCCTTGATGACTCAAAAGCCAACGCAGGCGAAATTGGTGAACTGGACTTCGATCCCTTCATCGCTGCTCAGGATTTTCAAATTACCGACCTTAAAATTAGTGTCGCTCCGCGCGACGAAACTCATGCGATCGCAAGCGTTTCGTTCCTGAATTTTAAAAAGCCGACAAAAATGACGATGAACTTGCTCAAATTAAAAGCGGGCTGGCGCATCGATGATATCATCTGGTCCGGCAAAGATCGTGGAACCCTCAAAGGGGTGTTCACCCACTAGCGCGTCGCTAGGCCAAAGCGCGGGTGCACTGCTCCATCAGCGCCTCAGCCATCTGATCGATGACCTCAGCTTGAGGTGCGCAACCATCCATAAACGGCGTATGGCGATCCAGAACCAGACTCACAAACCCATGAACCAAAGACCACACCATCATGGTGCTTTCCATCGCGTTTCTGTGGGTTGCTGAAGTGACCGTATCGACAAGAATCTGAAAACAATTCGAGGCAGCTTGATGCAAGTCCGCATCATAGTCGTCGAGTGTGTTCTGCCCGAAAGTCACGCGAAACCGGCCCGGGAAGTGCAGCGCCTGGCCGATATAAGCCCGGCCAATGGCGCGAAGACGTTCGTTGGAAGATCCGTCGCTCGCATCTGCCGCGCTGACCATCGCCGCCGAAAGCGCGTTATATCCGTCAGTGGCAATGACGCTCAACAGGCCTTTGACATTGCCGAAATGATGTGAAGGTGCGGCAGGCGAAACACCGGCGCGGCGCGCGCATTCTCGCAAAGTGAAGCCGCCGACGCCTTTTTCGGCCAATATGGCCTCGGCCGCATTGAGCAACGAGCGCCGCAGATCGCCATGATGGTATGGGGCAGGGGCCTGCCTGCCGGAATGCTGAGCCATACCCGATGATAGCATCCAGCGTGACGAAATTCAAATCTAAACATTGTTAAGATTTCAATTGACAATCCGACAAACTTCGCCAAATTTAAACACTGTTAAGATAGGGAACGTCAATGCAGGATATGATATTTCAAATTTCGAGCGCCGCAGCGCTTGCCGGCTGGTTAGTGCTTATCGCCCTACCGCGCTGGCGCAGGTTGAGCGAGTTTGTCAGCCTTAGCATTATCGCTTTGCTGGCGGTGGCCTACCTCAGTTTGATTGGTGTGTGGTGGAGCCAGGCTAAGGGTGGCTTTAACAGCCTGAACGACGTCGCCGCTCTGTTCGAAACCCGCGGGGCGCTGCTGGCGGGGTGGTTGCACTATCTCGCCTTTGATCTCTTCGTTGGCCGCTATATCGTGGCACAAGCCCGCATCGCGGAGATGCCGCATTGGAGCATCGTCCCGTCGCTGATTTTGACGTTCCTGTTTGGCCCCATCGGATTGTTGACCTACTGGGTCCAGCGCCTGTTTGTGCAAATGCGCCAGCCAGCGTGGGGCGGGCCACGTCTTTTGAAACAGCTTCTGGCCAGGCAGCCGGATCTGGTCGCCAGCGCGGTGGTATTTCTGAGTTTTGTCGTACCAACTCTTTTGGCTTATGTGCTGGATGATCGCCAACTCGGCGGCGTGAATGTCTGGTTGAAACCATTGAAATTCGAGACATCGCTTGGCTTGTATCTTCTGACGCTGGCGTGGTTTTACCCTCTGGCCGATAGCGGCTTTCGCGCCACAAAACTTGGCCGGTTCGTGATCTGGGGAGCAATCATCCCAAGCTTCGGCGAGTTGGTATATATCGTTTTTCGCTCCGCCCAGGGCCAAGCCTCGCATTACAATGCCAGCACGCCGGTTGCAGCTGCGCTCTACGCCGTGATGGGAATTGGCGCACTTGTCCTCACTTCGGCTTCGGCAGCTTTGGCTGTGGGTATTTTCAGGACAAAAACCAGCGAGATAAATTCAACCTACCGTCTCGCAGTGATTTCAGGTCTGGTGATGACAACGGTTTTGGGCATAGTCCAAGGTATGATCCTGGGCGGAGCCCCCGGGCATAGTGTCGGCGTCGCCATCGCAAATGACGTCACCGTGCCGATCATGGGCTGGTCGCGAACAATTGGAGATCTGCGCGTATCGCATTTTCTCGCCATTCATGCCGAACAGATTGTACCGGCGTTCGGAGCTCTGGCTGCATCGTTTTTTGGACCGGTAGGGCGTATTGCGGTCGTGCTGTTCGCCCTTGGATACATCGGACTAACACTAGCCACTCTCGTGCAAGCAAAAATGGCTCTGCCTTTGCTGCCGCTCTAAACAAAAAAGCGCCGGATGCTAAGCAAACGGCGCTTTTATAGGGTTTTATTGGCCTTATTTGCCGACGACGACCAAATCGAAATCAATATTTCCGCGGGTTGCGTGGCTGTACGGGCAAATCTTTTCATGTGTTTCTGTGGCAATAGCTTCAGCTTCTGCCTGTGTCAGGTTTGGCGCATGAACATGCATTTTAACGCTGATGCCATACCCACCGCCTTCGCGGGGTCCAAAACCAACGTCGCATTTGGTAACCGCTCCGGACGCATCCTTTTTGTGCATTTTCCCGACCAAATCGAAAGCTCCGCCGAAGCAGGCGGCGTAGCCGGCAGCAAACAGATGCTCAGGCGTCGTTGTTCCAGCTGTACCGGGGCCCCCAAGTTCCTTTGGTGTTCCGAGCTTTACGCTCACCGAATGATCTTCTGTTTCCGAATGCCCGTTGCGGCCACCCGTATTTGTCGCCGAAACGGACATCAGTTGCTTAATTGAGTTTGCAGACATGTTGTTCTCCTATCGAGACGATATGTAGCCGAG
>JANXSV010000452.1 GCA_025356505.1 Methylovirgula sp. | reverse complement strand
GCTTATTTGTGCAGACCCAGGCGTTCGCCGACTTTCCACAACCGCCAAGCGTCGTGCGGCATCTGGATATGCCCGGCGTTCAAAAACGCATAGGCGTCATTCACGGCATTTGAGAAGCAGGGCACGCCGCCCACATGCGGGCTTTCGCCCACGCCCTTCGCGCCGATGGGGTGGTGCGGAGAGGGTGTCACGGTAAAATCGGTTTCCCAATGGGGGGTTTCTACAGCGGTGGGCAGAAAGAAGTCCATGAAGCTGGCGCCCATGACGTTTCCGGTTTCATCATAGCGGATTTCCTGGCCCATCGCACAGGCGAAGGCTTCGGTAAGGCCGCCATGCACCTGACCTTCAATGATCATCGGATTGATGCGGGTGCCGCAATCGTCCAGAGCATAGAAACGGCGGGTTTTGGCAACGCCGGTGTCGACATCGATATCCATGACGCAAAAATAGGCGCCGAAGGGATAGGTCATGTTTGGCGGCTCGTAATAATTCACGGCCTCCAGCCCCGGCTCCATGTTTGGCGGCGGGCTGTTGTAAGCCGACCACGCAATTTCCTTCATGGTTTTGAACTTTTCCGGCAAGCCCTTGACGCGGAACCGATCAATATCCCACTCCAGATCACCCTCATGCACTTCCAGCATATGGGCAGCGATCATTTGCGCTTTGGCCTTGATTTTACGCGCTGCAACGGCGGTCGCCGCACCGGCAACAGGGGTAGAGCGCGAGCCGTAAGTGCCAAGGCCGTAGGGCGCGGTGTCCGTGTTGCCCTCTTCGATCATGATATCATCGGCCGGAATACCCAGCTCGGTGGCGATGATCTGGGCATAGGTGGTTTCGTGGCCCTGGCCTTGGCTCTTGGTGCCCATACGGGCGATGATTGAGCCGGTTGGGTGGATGCGGATTTCGGCAGAATCAAACATGGCTATGCCGAGGATATCGCAATTTTTCGAAGGCCCTGCCCCAACGATTTCTGTGAAAAAGGAAATGCCGATGCCCATGAGATCGCGGGTTTCTCCACGCGTGAACGCCGCGCGTTTTTCAGCCTGCTCCTTGCGCAATTCCGCGTAACCGATCGTGTCCATCGCTTTTTTCATGGCGGTGTGATAATCGCCGCTGTCATATTCCCAGCCAAGAGCCGAGTGATAGGGGAACTGCTCCGCCTTGATGAAGTTCTTGATGCGCAATTCGGCGGCGTCCATGCCAAGCTTTTGCGCCAGCACTTCGATGGCGCGCTCAATCGCAAATACAGCCTCGGTCACCCGGAAAGAGCAGCGATAGGCGACACCGCCTGAAGCCTTGTTGGTGTAGACACCATCAACAACGAGATGGGCTGTCGGGATGTCGTAAGATCCCGTACAAATGTTCATGAAACCGGCCGGCCATTTTGACGGGTCGGCGCAGGCGTCAAACGCGCCATGATCGGCCAGAACATGCACGCGCATGCCCAATATCTTGCCGTCCTTCGTGGAAGCGAGTTCGGTTGTCATATGATAATCGCGGGCAAAAGACGTGGTGGATAGGTTTTCCATCCGGTCTTCCACCCATTTTACCGGCACACCCAAGACAATCGAGCCAACCACCGAGCAGACATAACCGGCATAAGCGCCAACTTTGTTGCCGAAGCCGCCGCCAATATCGGGCGCAATGACATGGATTTTATGTTCCGGCAGCCCCGAGATCAGCGAGACAACCGTGCGGATGACATGCGGGGCCTGAAAAGTGCCCCAGAGAGTGAGTTCACCTTTGATTTTATCAAAGGATGCGATGCTCTGGCAGGTCTCAAGCGGCGAGGGATGGGTGCGGTGATCAACCAGCATTTCCTTGATGGTGACGTCGGCATTGGCGAAGATTGCGTCTGTTGCGTCTTTATCGCCGATTTGCCATTCAAAAATATGGTTCGGATGTTTGCGCGGGCCGTGAGCGCCGACCATCTTGTCCTTGATATCCTCGCGCAGAATTGGCGCATCCGGCAGCATTGCCTTGAAGGGATCAACAATGCAGGGCAAAGCCTCGTAGACTACATCCACAAGCTCAGTGGCGTCAGACGCGATATAACGATCCTTGGCGATAACAAAAGCCACTTCCTGATTCTGGAACAGAACTTTCTCTTCCGCTAGAACGGCTTGCACGTCGCCCGCCAACGTCGGCATATAATGCAACCCGAGGGGCTTGAGATCCGCAGCCGTGAGCACAGCAATAACGCCGGGCAAGGCTTTTGCGCGGGTGGAATCAATGCTGACAATGCGCGCATGGGCATGGGGCGAACGGACGAAGTCGCCAAACAACATGCCAGGCAGCTTTACGTCATCGACGTAATTGCCCTTGCCCTGAGTGAAGCGGATATCTTCAACGCGCTTGCGTTTGCAACCCATGCCTTGCAGCTTTTCGGTGCGCTGCGCGCGGTCGATATCAATCGGGGTTTGCTTGTTCATTCCGCGGCCTCCAGAAACGGGGTTCCATTGATCTTGGCCGCCGCATATTGGATGGCCTTGACGATATTCACATAGCCGGTGCAACGGCAGAGATTTCCGGCGATACCGAAGCGGATTTCTTCCTCGGTCGGATTGGCATTTTCCTGCAGCAGGCGGTGCGCCCGCAGGATCATGCCCGGCGTGCAATAGCCGCACTGAAGGCCGTGCATCATTCGGAAGCCTTCCTGCAGGGCGCTCAGGGTTCCGTCAGCGTTGGCCACGCCCTCGATCGTGGTGATGTTGGCACCTTGCGCCTGAATGGCGAAGGTCATGCAGCTCTTGACCGACAGCCCGTCGATTTCGACGGTGCAAGCGCCGCAATGACCGGTGTCGCAGCCGATATGGGCGCCGGTAAGATTTTGCTGTTCCCGCAAAAAGTGAATCAGCAGGGTGCGAGGTTCGACGAGAGCCTCGACCTCATTTCCGTTGATAGTGAGTGTGATATGCGATTTGGCCATTGATTGCTCCCCTTAACCGTGAGCGCGGGACAGGGCCCGGGCAAGCGCGCGGCGCAGCATGATACCCGCCATTTTTGTGCGATATTCTGCCGGCCCGCGCATGTCGGAGGCCGGGTTTGTAATGGCTTCGGCGGCGGCAACGGCCTTGGCGATGCTGGCTTCATCGAGTTTGGTACCAACCAGCGCCGCCCCGGCGGCTTC
>JANXSV010000445.1 GCA_025356505.1 Methylovirgula sp. | reverse complement strand
ATAAGTCCAGCGCCGAAGCTGGGATTGGAACAATTCTTCGCCGTGTCTAAGAGCCACGATAGCTGCGCGCTGAGCCGAAACCGGAACTCCGGATGTGGTGAATTGCACCAAGTTTTCAATAACATGTCCGAGTTCGGCGGGGGCCTCAAGCCAACCAACGCGCCACCCGGTCATCGCCCAGTTTTTCGAGAGAGTTTGGGCAAATAAAATAAGATCATCCGGCTCCATCACATCGTGGAATGATGGTGCGCGTGCGCCATCGTAGGTGATACGCCCATAAATTTCATCCGCGATAATCCAGATCCCGTGTTCTCGGGCGAGCGCCAAAATGCTCATCAGGTCTTCGCGTGTCGCTGTCCAGCCTGTCGGATTAGACGGAGAATTGATGATGATTGCACGGGTATTCGGAGTGATTGCCGCGCGAAGAGCCGCAAAATCGAGATACCAATTGCTGGGCGCACCGTGTCTTTCCTCAAAAATCATCGGCACTTGCACAGGCTTGGCACCGGAACTGGTGATTGACGCGGTGAAATTCGGCCAGGCGGGACTTGGAACCAAAACCTCGTTACCATTGCCCGCGACCATCCTGAATGCGATTTGAAGCGCGTGCATCCCGCCGATCGTCACAAAAAAGCGCTCTGGCGAAAAATGTTCGCCGTGAAAATCGCCATAGATTTTGGTCATGTAGGCTGCGATTTCCTGCCGAAGCTCGGGGATGCCGCGTTGATACGTATAAAAAGTTTCGCCTTCGCTGAGTGCGCGCTTTGCTGCGTCGCAAATAAAATCAGGCGTAGGCATGTCACCCTCGCCAACCCAGAGCGGGATCAGGCCTTGACGGTTTCTGCCGCGGTTCATAATCGCTACGATACCACTTTCGGGAATTCCAACCGCCTCATGTCGTAGATTTTCCAGAAATTGTGACTTCATAGCGTGCGTTCCATCAGCGGCACCATCAGTGGGAAAGGAGATCACCACGGATAAAGTATCACGCAGCAACCTGCATTATAAACTCGAAAATCCTGATGAAAGTCATTCAAAATAAGAATGCAACGCGCCGTTAAAAAAAGTCCCGGAGCTTGCGCCCCGGGCTTCGATGAATTGGCGTTTTTAGCGGCGTGCGAGTTGATCGCGGATTTCGCCCAGCAGCAGTTCGCTGGTTGTTGGCACCGGAGCGGCGGCGGGTGCTTCTGCCTGCTTTGTGCTGGCAGCCTTCATCGCCGTGTTAATAGCTTTAATAAACACAAACAGTGCCAATGCGATAAACAGGAAGCTCACCGCAGCGTTGATGAAATTACCGATTTTAATGGCACCAAGATGAATCGCACTAAAATCTGGCGAGCCAAAAATCATGCCGACGATTGGCAGGAGAACATCTTCCACCAATGATGTGATGATTTTACCAAATGCGCCACCCATGATCACGCCGACAGCGAGATCGAGCACATTTCCCTTGAGTGCAAAGTCTTTAAATTCTTGAAGCATAAATCCCCCTAACAAAGATCTCTTGCCGCCGGAAAACCGAGGCAATTAGATACGATCAACACGATCGAACTTTGTTTAACGCATTGTTTACAATTATCAAAGCCTATCGGACTTCGTCTTGCCGATCTTGCACAACATGCCACTATGCTTCTGATATATCGTTCTTATTTTTGAGAAAACTGATTGATAATGGCAGAGAATAAGTGCGAAATAGGTTGTAATCCTTCGGTATTTTTGGGCGATGGACTTGTAACTGCGGAAGTATTGACGTGCAGTGTCAGTAAAAATTCAGGAATAAGCAGAGTGAACGCATGATTGCGGCATGGGGTGTTCTGGTTGCAGCGCTATTATATCTGTGCGCGCTGTTCGCTGTGGCGCATTATGGTGATACGCGCGGACAGCGCTGGGTGCGCGGGCGTGGCCGCACGGTCATTTACGCACTTTCTCTCGGGGTATATTGCACGTCTTGGACATTTTTCGGATCCGTGGGCGTTGCATCCAGAAGCGGCTTGGACTTCTTGCCTATCTATGTCGGGCCAATTCTGGTGTTTTTGTTTGGTCAACGCCTCCTCACGCGAATAATAAGCCTTTCCAAGTCGCAAAATATCACTTCGACAGCCGATTTCGTCGCCGCTCGGTTTGGGAAATCTGAAATGGTCGCCGCTCTGGTGGCTGTTATCGCACTTGTTGGGATTATTCCTTATATTGCGCTGCAATTAAAAGCGATTTCTTCTTCCTTGCTCGCCGTAATAGGGTCGCTTGACGCCGCAGATGAAGCAAATGTGCCTGATCTGGCGTTGTTGGCAGCTGCGGTCTTGGCCGGTTTTGCAGTGGCCTTCGGTACCCGTCGAATTGATGCTGCCGAGCACCAGGACGGACTAATTCTTGCCGTGGCAGCCGAGTCCGTTGTCAAACTCCTGGCATTTCTGGCAGTTGGCGTGTTTGTAACCTTCGGGATGTTTGACGGCGTTACCGATCTAGTAAGTCATGCGCAGAATTCGCCGCGTATCTGGAGCCAGATAGCCCAACCACCCGACCCCACGACATGGCTTGTGCTGGGAACGCTTTCTGCCTTTGCCGTCATCCTTCTGCCGCGGCAGTTCCACGTTATGGTGGTCGAAAACCGTGAGTTAAGCGACATCCATGCGGCAAAATGGGTTTTCCCATCCTATCTGGTGCTGATCAATCTGTTCGTAATCCCACTCGCAATTGCCGGATTATGGTATTTCCCCGTGCAGAGCTTTGACCGGGATCTCACGGTTCTGGCCTTGCCCTTGGTCGCTCATTCCAGCTTTTTTGTGCTGGTTGCGTTGATCGGCGGGCTTTCCGCAGCGTCGGCCATGGTGATCGTTGCCTCTGTGGCGCTATCGATCATGGTTTCGAACGATCTTGTCATGCCATTGCTGCTCCGCGCGCGATGGCAGCGGCGTCACGCGAGTTCCGAAGCTTCTCTCGCCCAGAGCGATCTTGCACCAACGATTCTCGCCATCCGGCGCGTGGCCATCGTTGCGATTTTGGGTCTCGGCTACCTTTACTTGCAGATCACGGGGGAGACGGCTCTCAATTCCATCGGAACGCTCTCCTTCACGGCGATTGCGCAAATTGCCCCGGCATTTTTTGGCGGCTTGTTTTGGTCGCGTGCGAATGCGCGCGGGGCGGTAGCCGGGCTAATTTGTGGCGCGCTCGTGTGGCTTTACACGCTGTTCCTGCCATCCCTCAACGCTTCAGCGCTTGATCTTGGCGGCTGGTTGCACCAGGGGCCGTTTAACGTCGAATTTTTGAAACCGAATGCATTATTTGGTCTCAAAGTTCCTATGGTATTGCACGGGGTTCTCTGGAGCCTTGGCGTCAATATTCTGGCTTTCATCGGCTTTTCATACACCCGCCGTGTGAGCGATATTGAACAGGTGCAAGCGCGCATTTTCACCGGCGTTGATGCCGAACCGCTCAGCCACGTTTACGGCTTGCGAAAAGCCAATGTCACAGTCCAAGATTTACAGGCGACGCTTGCGCGCTATTTGGGGCAGGAGCGCACCAAAAAAGCTTTTGCAGATTTCGTCCTCGAACGCAGGCTGGATCCCAATCCTCAAACCGATGCGGACATCCATCTGCTGAAATTTGCAGAGACGATGCTGGCGTCGGCTATCGGGGCTGCCTCTTCGCGGCTGGTGCTGACTTTGCTCCTGCGCCGTCGTTCTGTCACCAAACGCGCGGCGTTGGAACTGCTGGATGCCACCTCTACCGCAATTCAGAACAGCCGTGATCACCTGCAACATGCGCTCGACCATGCGCGTCAGGGCATAACAGTATTTGACCATGAAATGCGCCTCGTCGCTTGGAACCGTGAATATCTTGACCAGTTCCATCTGCCGCACTCGCACGCATTCGTCGGTGCAAAAATGGAAGACATTCTGCGCACTTTAGCTGAAATGGGTATTTATGGACCCGGAAGCATTGATGGCCACGTCCGTGACCGCATGGATATGCTTCTGCACCGCTCTGAACCCATCAGATTGCGACTTGCCACGAACGCGGTCATCGAAACCCGAATTGCGCATCTTCCTGACGGCGGTCTGGTGGCAACATATTCTGACGTAACAGAGACGGTGACGGCTGCTGAAGAGCTCGCTTCCGCCAACGAAACACTCGAGAAGCGGGTGCGCGAGCGCACCGAGGAGCTCACGAGGCTTAATCAGGAGCTGGCGCAGGCTAAAAACCACGCTGACGAAGCTAATTTGTCAAAAACGCGGTTTTTGGCCGCTGCCAGCCACGATATTTTGCAGCCGTTGAATGCGGCGAGGCTCTACGCATCCTCCCTGCTTGAAGTGGCCAGTGAGCCAGGAAGCGAAGTGCCTCGCCTGGCTTCAAATGTTGATTCCTCGCTTGAAGCTGTGGAGGAAATCCTTGCGGCCTTGCTGGAAATTTCGCGCTTGGACGCAGGCGCGATGAAACCAGAGTTGAGCACATTCCGAATTGACGACATCCTACGCCAACTCGAACTGGAATTTTCCCCTGTTGCCAATGAGCGAGGCCTCAAGCTAACGTTTGTGCCATGCAGCCTTACCGTTAGGTCGGACAGAAGATTACTGCGCCGCATGTTGCAGAATTTGATCTCCAACGGGCTGAAGTACACCCGAACCGGACGGGTTTTGGTGGGGGTGCGCAGGTTGCGCAATCGCCTTCGCATTGACGTCATTGATACCGGGCCGGGCATTCCGCCGTCCAGTCAAAAGCTCATCTTTAAAGAGTTTCAGCGATTGAGCGCCACTGCTCAAGTTGCGAGTGGCTTGGGGCTGGGACTTTCGATCGTCGAACGCATGAGCAGAGTTTTGGATCATAAGTTGACCTTGCGCTCCGATTTAGGCAAAGGGGCTATTTTTTCGATAGAGGTTCCGCGCGCCGCCGCAATTCCGGTTGTTGCGGCCAATGATGCGGCTCTCGCTATAAAGCA
>JANXSV010000359.1 GCA_025356505.1 Methylovirgula sp. | reverse complement strand
GGGGAAATTCCGGTGCAGGCCATTCAGGCGCTGCCCTATCTGTTAACGGTGATTCTGCTGGCAGGCTTCATAGGCTCCGCCATTCCGCCAAAAGCGTCTGGAACACCTTATGTGAAGGAGCGCTGATGCTTGAAACTCTTTTTGAAGCGGCAAAGTCGGCGCAGAAACGTGCCTATGCCCCCTATTCGAAATTCAAAGTCGGGGCAGCGCTGCGCACGCCGCTCGGACATATCTATGCGGGCTGCAATGTCGAAAATGCGGCATATCCGCAAGGCAATTGCGCCGAAGCCAGCGCAATCGCCGCGATGATTATGGGCGGCGAGCATGAGATTGTGGAAATTCTGGTGATCGGAGATGGAGACGATCTGGTGACACCGTGCGGCGGATGTCGCCAGCGCATTCGCGAGTTTGGCAAGGGCAACACCGCGATTCATATCGCCGGACCGCAGGGCCTGCGCGCGCATTTCACGCTTGAAGGACTGCTGCCGCATTCTTTCGGGCCCGAACATCTGGAGCGGCAATCATGAGTGATGTCGAGGCCTGCCTCAGCGCCCTGCGCGCGGCTGGGGTCGCCGATGTGGATTTTGCCATGGTGCTTGGCACGGGCCTTGGCGGGCTGGCCGACGCGGTCGAAAATCCGATCATCGTCCCTTACGCGCAATTGCCCGGATTTCCGGGGGGTGGCGTATCTGGCCATGCATCACGGCTGGTGGTCGGAACGCTTGAGGGGAAACGGGTGGCGTTCGCACAGGGGCGCGCGCATTATTACGAACATGGTGACCCGCGCGCTATGGCGGTTCCGGTTGCAACCTTTGCGGCGCTTGGCGCAAAGGTGCTCATCCTCTCCAACGCTTGCGGCTCGCTGCGTAGTGATTGGCGGCCCGGATCGCTGTGCATTATTTCAGACCATATCAATTTTGCCGGTGTGAACCCGCTGATTGGCATGAAGCTGGAGGGCGCGTTGGCGGACAGCCGGTTTGTGCCGATGAATAACGCCTATGACGCCAACTTGCGACGTATGATGCGGGCGGCGGCGGTGCGCGCTGATGTTGGCGTCCATGACGGCATTTATATGTGGTATTCGGGGCCAAGCTTCGAAACGCCGGCAGAAATCCGGATGGCGCGCATCCTTGGCGCGGATATCATTGGCATGTCAACCGTGCCGGAGATCATTCTGGCGCGCCATGCAGGCCTAACTTGCGTCGCCGTGGCCATGATCACAAATCTGGCGGCGGGCATTGAAGGCGCCAGCCCCTCGCATAGCGAAACCAAAGAAGTGGCCGGTCTCGCCGCCGCCGATTTCCAACGCCTGATCAGGGCTTTTCTGCGCGATATGCCAGCGGGAATACCCTTATGCTGCCACAGGAAATCATTCGCAAAAAGCGCGACGGCGGCACGCTATCCGATGCGGAGATCGCGTTTTTCGTCGCGGGGCTCACTTCCGGCGCAGTGAGCGAGGGGCAGGTTGCGGCTTTTGCCATGGCGGTGTTTTTCAAGGGCATGACCACGCCGGAGCGGGTTGCCCTGACCCGGGCGATGACGCAATCAGGCACTGTCCTCAACTGGCAGGACCTTACCCTGCCCGGCCCTGTGGTGGACAAGCATTCAACCGGCGGCGTCGGCGATAATGTCAGCCTTATGCTCGCCCCCATGGTTGCGGCCTGTGGCGGATTTGTGCCGATGATTTCGGGGCGCGGACTTGGCCACACGGGTGGCACGCTCGACAAGCTCGATGCCATTACCGGCTATTCCTCCCAGCCGGATAATGCGCTGTTTCGGAGCACCGTGAAAACCGTCGGCTGCGCCATCATCGGCCAAACGGCAGACCTCGCCCCTGCCGATAAACGGCTCTATGCCATCCGCGATGTGACCGCCACAGTGGAGAGCATCGCGCTGATCACGGCATCGATTTTATCGAAAAAGCTCAGCGCCGGTTTGCAGGCGCTGGTTATGGACGTAAAAACCGGAAACGGCGCATTTATGGACACGCTCTCTGGCGCGCGCGACTTGGCCACGAGCCTCGCCAGCGTTGCGACAGGGGCAGGCCTGCCAACCACGGCGCTGATAACTGATATGAACCAGCCTTTGGCCAGCGCGGCTGGAAACGCCGTGGAAGTGCAAAATGCAGTTGATTATCTCACCGGAAAACACAGCGACGCGCGTTTGCATGATGTGACATTGGCGCTTGGCGCGGAAATGCTGGTGGCCGGCAAGCTGGCGGCAACTGTGACAGAGGCGAGGGCCCTCCTGCAAAAAAACCTAGACACTGGACGTGCGGCGGAAATTTTCGGGGCGATGGTGGCGGCGCTGCATGGCCCGCGTGATTTTGTGGAAAAGGCCGCGCTTCACCTGCCACAAGCGAAAATCATCCGTGACATCAAGGCACCCGAGGCAGGATACATTGCCGCCATCGATACGCGCGGTATAGGTCTGGGGGTAATCCTGCTCGGTGGCGGACGTATGCGCGCCAGCGACGAGATTGATTTGAGCGTGGGCTATGACAGGCTTGCAGGGCTTGGCGCGCCATGTGACAAAGGCGACGTGCTGGGGCGTGTCCATGCTTCAAGCCAAGAGAGTGCTGCGGCAGCGGCGGCGGCGCTGCTTTCCGCCTATCACATCGGCGACGCGCGCGCGGCGGGTCCGGCAGTAATCGAACGGATTTCGGCATGACACTTCTGGTTGATATTGAGGGATGGGACGTTGAACCCTGGGTGGAGCGTTTTGCCCGCGCCATGCCGGGGCGGATGATCGTAACCCCTGCGGACAGCTTCAAGGCTGACGACGTGAGCTATGCCGCAGTGTGGAAACATGCGCCGGGCAGCTTGAACAGGTTCAAAAATCTCAAAGTCATTTTTTCATTGGGCGCGGGCGTTGACCATGTTTTGCGCGACGCGAATTTGCCCAACGTACCGCTGGTGCGGCTGGTGGATGAGGATCTGCGCGACCGGATGAGCGAATGGGTGATGCTGCATGTGCTCATGCATTTGCGGCAACAGCGGATGTACGATTACCAGCAATATGAAAAGCTGTGGGAAGATGACCGGTTTCAGCCTGCGGCGCGCGATGTGCGCGTGGGACTGCTTGGGCTCGGTGTGCTTGGAACCGATGCAGCGAAAAAGTTGCAGGTGATGGGGTTTGATGTTGCGGGCTGGAGCCGCTCCGCCAAGCGTATCGACGGCCTCGCGTGTTTTTCCGGCACGGACGGTTTGGCAGAATTTCTGGCGCGCACCGATATATTAGTGAGCCTCTTGCCGCTGACCGCCGATACACGCGGCATTCTCAACCGCAAACTGTTTGAGCAACTCGCCAAAGACGGACGCCTGGGCGGGCCGATCTTGCTCAATGCCGGGCGGGGCGGCCTACAAGTGGAGGCGGATATTCTTGCCTGTTTGGACGACGGCACGTTGCGCGCAGTGACGCTCGATGTGTTCGAAGTGGAGCCGCTGCACGCAGAATCGCCGCTTTGGCATCATCCGCAAGTGACGGTTACGCCGCACAATTCCGCCATTTCCGAAATTGGCGCGGTGACAGGGTTTATCGTGCGGCAGATCGATCGCTTTGAGGCAGGCGAATCGCTGGAACATGTGGTGGACGTCAAGCGGGGGTATTAGAGCCTTTTCAAGCTCGTCACGTCACCGCCGCCTTTGGCCATGATGCGGGTGCGTGCGGTCTCGAGCGGTTCGGAGTAGACGCTCATGGTGAAACCATTTGCGT
>JANXSV010000419.1 GCA_025356505.1 Methylovirgula sp. | reverse complement strand
CTCGCCCGTCTTTTGCGCGCCAGGCTCCGGCGTATGAGCTTTTCTCGCAGCAGGCACCGGCTCTGGTGACTTAGGTTCTGCAGTCTGGGGTGCTGCTGCGTCAAGCTCAGCTGCTTTAGGTTTCGTGCCAAGCGGCGCAGTCGCAGGCTTTATCGCAGGCTTTATCTCAGTCTTGGGCTTGGGCACAGTTGCAGGCTTCGCCAAAGTCCGGCCGGTCATAGCGACGTCAGACCCTGCCGTTTTCACAGCAATGACGTCAGTTTTTCCCGTCGCGGACGTCTGCTTTTTTTTGCGCATACTTCCCTCTTGAGCCGCCTCGGCGCTTTTAGCACGTCTGACGATGTTTCACCCCGAACCTGCGCCGCTGCCGACGTCTTGTCGGTCCATGTAATAGCAGTTGGCTGCCAGATGGAATAATTTATAATGCGGTAACATAATATTTTCGCATATTTTGCCAAATTGGAAATTTGGAGTATGCACGAGAGCAGGGGGCAGAGTGGACCTTTCGCCTCATCGACATCGGGCAGATCGCATGACACCACCCACCTCTTTCACGAAGTTGATTAAGCTCGGTGCCCTTTTGGGGGCTCAGCTTTTAGCCTCAGCCTGTGTCTCCGGACCCGAGTCGCCGTTGGGCAACACCTTCAAGTTCCATCCCGATGAGGTCGAACCAAAGCCTTTCGTCAAGGCGGCGCGCGTAGATCCGGACAAGTTGAATTACCTGTCCATAGGATTTCAGGATGTGGGCCGTAAAACGCCGGTCAAATCCGCGGCTGAAGCGGGAGCGGACACGCGCTCTCTGGCTGCCTCTGGCGAGCAGGCAAAAAGCCGCCTCGGCGCTCCCGTTGCCAAATCAACGGGACTTACCGAGGACGAGCTGAAAAAGAAGCGCAAAGCGCTGATTGATGGCCAAACGCCTGCGCAATAGCGCGGCAAATTACTCTTTGCCCAAATCAACTTCAAAGTGATAAGCACACAATCGTCGGCGCATACGGTGTCGGCATAACTGAAATCCTTTCTGGAACAGGTCAATGATCGATTTTCACAATGTCCGTCGCCTTCCGCCTTATGTCTTCGAGCAGGTTAACCGTCTCAAAGCAAAAGCGCGCGCGGCGGGTGCGGATATCGTCGATCTTGGCATGGGCAACCCGGACCTTGATGTGCCGCGCCATATCAAGGACAAGCTGATCGAAACCATCAACAAGCCCCGCACAGACAGATATTCTTCGTCAAAAGGCATTCCGGGATTGCGCCGCGCCCAGGCCGCCTATTACGACCGCCGTTTCAGCGTGAAACTTAATCCCGATACGCAGGTTATCGCCACGCTTGGCTCAAAAGAGGGCTTTGCAAACATGGCGCAGGCAATCACCGCGCCGGGCGACGTCGTGTTGGTGCCCAATCCATCCTACCCCATCCATGCCTTCGGCTTTTTGATGGCAGGCGGAGTCATTCGCTCTGTTCCGGCTGAGCCGACCCCGGCCTATTTTCCAGCTCTCGAACGCGCGATCATGCATTCGATTCCAAAGCCTATCGCCGTTGTGGTCTGCTATCCATCAAACCCGACAGCGATGGTTGCGAGCTTGGATTTTTATCGCGATCTGGTCGCCTTTGCCAAAAAACACGAAATTTTCATTCTCTCAGACCTTGCCTACTCCGAACTTTATTTCGACGGCAACCCACCGCCATCGGTTTTGCAAGTGCCGGGCGCGATGGACGTTTGCGTCGAGTTCACCTCCATGTCCAAAACCTTTTCGATGGCTGGATGGCGCATGGGTTTCGCCGTGGGGAACGAGCGCCTGATTGCGGCCCTCGCGCGCATCAAAAGCTACCTCGACTACGGTGCCTACACACCTATTCAAGTTGCCGCGGCAGCCGCGCTTAACGGGCCGGAAGGCTGTATAGAAGAGATGCGCCAAACCTACAAAAAGCGCCGCGATGTGATGGTCGAAAGTTTTGCCCAGGCGGGCTGGGACATTCCATCTCCGGCGGCGTCCATGTTTGCGTGGGTGCCTGTGCCTGATAAATTCAAACATCTCGGTTCCTTGGAGTTCTCCAAACTGCTGATTGAAAAAGCCGATGTGGCCGTGGCTCCCGGAATAGGTTTTGGTGAGCACGGCGATGACTATGTCCGCCTGGCGCTGGTGGAAAACGAGCAGCGTATACGGCAGGCAGCTCGCGGCGTCCGCCGCTTTTTTGATGGTGCCGAGCAAACATTACACAACGTGATCGCGCGGTAGGAAACAATGCCTCGTCACTTTATTTGGCGCGGCCTTGCTCTGCTGGATCGACGTCCGAGGCCGATGTTTTTGAAGTTTTAAATGGCCCGGGGCTGAAACTTCTTTGTCGGGCACACGTATCTCCAACATCGGCAATAAAGCCGACGATGTATCTGGGAGATACTTATGAAAATCACCAAAATTGCTCTTGCGCTTAGCCTTGGGCTCACCTCGCTGGCGGCAGCGCCCGCGTTGGTTGCCACTTCTGCTTTTGCCGCAGATGTCATGGTCGGCGGTGCAGCCATGTTGCCAACCAAGAACATCATTGAAAATGCAGTAAACTCGAAGGATCACACCACGCTCGTCGCAGCCGTAAAGGCAGCCGGATTGGTTGAGACATTGTCAGGCCCCGGCCCATTCACCGTATTCGCGCCAGTGAACGCAGCATTTGACGCCCTGCCAGCAGGCACCGTCGAAACCTTGCTAAAGCCAGAAAACAAGGCAAAGCTTGCAAGCATCCTGACCTATCATGTCGTTGCCGGCAAAATGGGCGCGGCAGACTTGCTGAAAACAGCTGAAATGAATGGCGGCAAAGCCGTCTTGAAGACAGTTGCCGGTGGTTCGCTTATCGTTGCCAAGACCGCCGATGGCGTGACCGTCACCGATGAAAACGGCGGCGTCGCCAAGGTGACCATTGCCGACGTATTCCAGTCAAACGGCGTCATCCACGTTGTGGACAAGGTGCTGTTGCCAAAGTAATTTTTATAACGAGCACGAGTGGAAAAGGGGAGCTCAGGCTCCTCTTTTTCATTTCAGCGCGTCAAACACCATTTTTTTGAACCCGGGCACGTCCAGCTCCCAGCAGATATCGGCCTTATGCTTTTGCTCACCCCAGACGCCCTGATTATTGGCGTCGTCAGTCAGGTTGAGTTCATCCACCACAGTCATACCGCGTGTAAGCTCGCTCAAGGTTTCTACTTCAACGCGGTGCTTGCTCCATCGGGTGCCGATATTTTTGTTCAGAGCGACCGCCATCGCAGTCGGGTCTGGCAGCGAAATACCGTTCTGGCCGGTTTGTGTTTTGAATGCGGCGCGGGCGATGCGGTTGCATTCGATGGCGAATTTAGCCCTCTGCGTGCCGAAGCCCAACACAGTGTCGATTTCGCCTGGACTCAGCACAGAATCACCTCGCGACACATGCCATCCCACCATTTCGATAGGCAAACCTAAACGAAAGACAATCCGTGCCGCTTCAGGGTCAACCCAAATATTATATTCGGCAGCGGGGGTCACATTGCCAACGCAACTGGGATTGCCACCCATCACAACGCAGCGACCGACCTTTTCAGCAATTTCGGGGGCTTGGCTGAGCGCAAGTGCAATGTTTGTAAGCGGCCCTAGCGTGACCAATGTCAGGCCGGGATGGGCATGAACGGCCTCGATGATGGCTGTGACGGCATGTTTGGTCTCGGGTGCCTGATCGGGCTTGGGATAATTCATGTCGCCCATGCCATCGCGGCCATGAAACCACGACGCGTCCAGATGCGCGCGCGTCAGCGGCTTTGACGCACCTTGGAACGTTGGCACTGTACGCCCGCAGATTTGCGCCGTGTAAAGCGCGTTGAGTGTTGCTTGCTCGACGCTGACATTGCCTGCCACAGTGGTCACGGCGACGATCTCGATATCAGCCCGAAACGCCATGATCAACGCAACGGCGTCGTCCGATGCGGTGTCGGTATCGATCAGGAAGGTCGGCTTCATTTCATGTCCCTAAAAGTGGTAGCGTGGCGCATCAATGCCGCATTAAATTCACCGCCCAGGATAAACATGGCAGCGGTCGAATAGAGAAACACAATCGCAATCATCACAGAAGCCAGTCCAGCGTAGGTGTTGATATAATTGGTCGAAAATTCGGCGAGATAACCAGAAAATACATAGCCGCCTCCCAACATCCCCACCACGGTCAAAACAATGCCCGGCCAAAGTTGGCCGATCGTTTGTTTTCCATTTGGCAATACCCTGTGCGCGACAACAAGAGCCACAATGATGACGAGGCTGGTGACCCCGATACGGATGCCAGTGGCAAGGGCG
>JANXSV010000411.1 GCA_025356505.1 Methylovirgula sp. | reverse complement strand
GCGTCGATAACCTTTGCCGTATTGATCTGGCTGGCAGTCAGCACAAAGCCGAGGGCCTCCGAAGCGGCACTCCCGGCTCAGGGTAGGTTGAACCGTTCGGCGATTGTTTTGACGGTCTTGGCGTTTTTGCAAATTGGAATGGGTGCGCTTGTGGCCGGACTGCGTGCGGGCCTCACCTACAACACGTGGCCTCTGATGGACGGCAAGTTAGTTCCTCCGCTTGAAGATTTGACCAGAACGCAGCCGTTCTGGCGTAATTTTTTTGAAAACGTCACCACAGTCCAGTTTGATCACAGGCTCGGTGCTTACGTCCTGCTTGCTTTTGCAGTGTGGCACGCACTTGATTCCTGGGTTGCCCGCCCTGCATCCCATACTGCAAAGCGCGCCATCGCAGTTGCCAGTTTAGTTGCTTGCCAAGCGGCTTTGGGTATTGTTACTCTTGTTTTGATGGTTCCGGTCTGGGCGGGGATACTGCATCAGGCATTTGCCATGATCGTCCTTGCCATGATTGTGGTTCACTGCCGTCGCACAGGTGAGATATGGAAGTTGGTGCCCGTTGGTTTGTCCGTGCGCTCGTAGCGGTTGGTTCACTGCACGCGGGCGCTTGCATAGCGATGAGTTTGAGTGAAAATGGAGCCACCGCTACTCTTTCCGGCAAAATAGAACAGGGCGACGATGAGAGGTTTCGGCAGTTTTTAGCGGAGCCGCGCGCCCGGCCACTTCGGGTTATTTATCTCAATTCGCGTGGTGGACTTGTTAATGCGGGCGTAGCAATTGCCAGGCAGATAAGGGTCGCACGTCTCGCAACTGCTGTAGATGCTCTCTCGGTTACGTGTGACAGCGCTTGCACGCTCCTTTTTGCGGGTGGGGTACAAAGATATTACATTGGCGGCGATAAGATTTTTGAAGGTTTCAGCGCCATGAGCGGTCTGGGCTTTCATACGGCGCATTTCAAGGGCGACGCCGTGACGCGAAATTCCAAATCTGACGCCGGGACGGAAAAAATGCGAGAATTGTTTCGTGAGATGGGTCAGCCGCGGGCTGTTGATCTGATGGATCAAGCAGCATTTAATTCGCTTTATCGGCCGTGCGGTCAGACGGCTCTCAATTTGCATATAGCGACCAGCCTGTCTGCACCGCCACTCTAGACTATTTGCAGACCAGAACTGGCACAGAGCCATGCGTGAGAACCTTCAATGTCTCACTGCCCAGCAACATTGCGCTTAATCCGCGGCGCCCGTGCGAAGCCATGACGATCAGGTCGCAGGATTGGTCTTTCGCCAGCTTTAAAATTACCTCGTAAGGAAATTCACTGGCGAGTTGATAATTGGCTGCCGAAATGCCATGTGCTCGCGCTTCAGCTGTTACACGCACAAGCAGCGCATTGGCTGCCGCCTTGGTTGTCGTTTCGTAGTTGTCGTAAATGTCAGGAGTGATCCCAACTTCGAATGTGTAAACTTGGAACGGAATTCGAACAGTAACATAGCTCAATTTCGAGCCCAAAGCTTTTGCAAGGCCCAGCCCTGTCGATTCAGCTTTGCGCGAAAGTTCAGAACCATCTGTAGCAACTAAAATATGCGTAAACATTGTGCTCTCTCTGTTTGTGAGCTCAAGTTAAGTTTACCTGGCCCGTTACGTCTTTAAGGCAAATCAAAGTCCAAAGCTGCGTTAACTATGCGCCGCCTTAAGCGCCTGCGCAATGTCGGCAATTATGTCCGCCTTATCTTCAATTCCCACAGAAAGTCGTACAACGTCGGGTCCTGCCCCCGCTTGTGTCTTCTGCGCATCTGATAGTTGCCGGTGCGTTGTTGATGCCGGATGAATAATGAGTGAGCGCGTGTCGCCGACATTTGCCACGTGTGAAAACAGCTTGGTGTGTTTCACCAAGGCCACACCTGCATCGTAGCCGCCCTTGAGGCCGAAGGTGAATACCGCGCCCGCTCCCAAAGGTGTGTAATGATTGGCGCGCGCATGGTATTTATCGCCCTCCAAACCGGCATAGGAGACCCAAGCGACATCTTGGTGCGAACTGAGAAATCTGGCCACTGCCAGAGCATTGTCACAGTGTCGCTGCATCCTCAGGTGAAGCGTTTCAATGCCTGTGAGAATCAAAAACGAATTGAACGGGGAGATTGACGGACCCAGATCACGCAGGCCTAAAACGCGGCAGGCGATGGCAAAGGCAAAGTTTCCAAACACATCGCCAATTACCATTGCGTTATACTCAGGCCTTGGTGCGGAGAGCATGGGATAGCGAGCGTCGCCCTGCCAGTTGAACGTGCCGCCGTCGACGATAACGCCGCCGAGCGAATTGCCGTGGCCTCCCAAAAACTTCGTTGCCGAGTGCACAATGATATCTGCTCCATGCTCAAACGGCCGCAGCAGATATGGTGTGGCCAGCGTATTATCGACGATGAGCGGGATATTTGCTGATTTCGCGACTTTCGAAATTGCCGCGATATCAGTGATCAATCCGCCCGGATTTGAGATAGACTCGATGAAGATTGCTTTGGTTTTGGGCGTAATTGCTGCAGCCATCGCGGCGAGATCGTCCGGATCTACCCATTTAACAATCCAGCCGAAGTTTTTATAGGAATGATTGAACTGGTTGATTGAGCCGCCGTAGAGCTTGGTTGAGGCGATAAACTCGTCACCAGGCTGCATTATGGTATGAAAAACAAGATGCTGGGCTGCGTGCCCCGATGCGACCGCCAGAGCCGCAGTCCCGCCCTCCAACGCGGTGACACGCTCTTCAAGGACGCCTGTCGTAGGGTTCGTGATCCGCGTGTAGATATTGCCAAATGCCTGCAGCCCGAAAAGCGATGCGGCGTGATCGACATCGTTAAAAACGAAGGCGGTTGACTGGACTATAGGGGTTACACGCGCGCCGCTTGTCGGGTCAGGTTTTGCGCCGGCATGAACAGCAAGTGTGTCGAAACCGGGCGTGTGGTGTTGTTCGCTCATGACTGCTCTCCTATAAATCTACCATACATGTAATTATATATTCGCAGGCTTGGCCAGCTTCTTGCGCCCCCATGTTATTACTAGAGCAACGATGCGTTGCATTGTGCACGGACTTGACTCTTTTTCCACCGAATGCAACTTCGATTTTAAGAATAAGGGAGAAGTAAATGACTACAGCTGTGGTTTTTCCAGGCCAAGGTTCACAAACAGTGGGCATGGGCAGGGCCCTCGCGGGTCATTTCAAGGCTGCTCAGGCGGTTTTTGACGAGGTTGACGATGCGCTTGGCGAAAAGCTCAGTGAAATCATGTTTGAGGGTCCGGAAGCCACACTGACGTTAACAACAAATGCTCAACCGGCGCTAATGGCTTCGAGCATTGCGGTTCTGAGAGTTCTGGAAGCCGAATGCGGGTTCGTTTTGGCCAAGGCCTCGGCCTATGTCGCGGGTCATTCACTTGGCGAATATTCGGCGCTGGCCGCTGCTGGCTCTCTCACTTTGCAAGATGCCGCGCGCCTACTGCGCATCCGCGGGAACGCAATGCAAAAAGCCGTCCCGGCAGGAGAGGGGGCCATGGCCGCGATAATCGGTCTGGATTT
>JANXSV010000404.1 GCA_025356505.1 Methylovirgula sp. | reverse complement strand
CGTACTCGCCGGAGTACTTGACTCGGATGCATCACGTAAGGCAGCGCGGTTTGTTCGGTTTTGTGATTGTTTTAATATCCCGATCATCACCTTTGTTGATGTGCCTGGCTTTCTACCCGGCACCGCGCAGGAATATGGCGGCCTCATCAAGCACGGAGCCAAGCTGCTGTTCGCCTATGCCGAAGCCACTGTTCCAAAAGTCACAGTCATCACGCGCAAAGCTTTTGGCGGAGCCTATGATGTCATGGCCTCAAAGCACTTGCGCGGCGATGCAAACTACGCTTGGCCCACCGCCCAGATCGCAGTTATGGGGGCAAAGGGTGCCGTTGAGATCATCTTCCGCGGCAACAGCGCAGAGGTCATTGCGGAAAAAACTGCTGAATATGAGCGGCGCTTCCTGTCTCCTTTCGTAGCAGCAGAGCGTGGTTACATCGACGAAGTCATTATGCCTCACGGGACCCGGAAAAGATTAGCCCGCGCGCTGGCGATGCTGCGCGGCAAAAAGCTCGAAAACCCATGGAAGAAGCACGATAATATACCGCTTTGAGGAGAGCAGTTTTTGGAGGGCTCGATGTTTGCATTTTGGAAAAAGTCGAAGGCAGCTTCGGGTGCAAAATTCGCTATATCGCAAATTTTAGAACTGTTTCATTCTCGTGAACGTTTTTCGAATAACAGCATTAAACCGGATATATGGAGAGAACCATACATTATCGGTTTTTTTCATAATATAGTTCGATACTGGTTCAATTTGCAATTTGGTAGAGAGGCTTCGGCCGAGGAGTTTGGAGAGGTTTTCTATAAAGTAATTTACGAGTCTAGCCGTTCTGCTGTAGCTGCAGGTACTGCGCTTAAAACTTTACAAAGCAGCTTTGCAAATCTGGAATTGGCCGGTGAGTTGGCGCAAGAGGACTACGGCGTTACTTTGGCCCACTTCATCTCTACTACAGGTTCATTGAAAAATGCTGCCAGTGCAATGAGCGCAATCCAACCTCGTCTCGACGCAGCCTGGATTGCGCGGGATTTTTTAAATGGTGCCGAAAATGGCTTGATTTTTGTCCACCTAGTAGTTGGGACGAATGTTTATGACCATGATGGACGCCTCAGAGAGGCGCATCGTTTGGCACGCTTACTTGGGGGCACATCAAAGGCTGTCACTTCGGCTCACCTTCAGCTCACGATAATGGCGAAGTACAAGGAATTATCCGCGTCAGCCTAAAGTTCTATATAGTCGGCATAGAAGATTGCGCGGCAAGAAGCTCGAAAACCCATGGAAGAAGCACGATAATATACCGCTTTGAGGGGAGGAACGCGCGGTTTCAAGAAGCTAGTTCCAGCTGCGCCGCCCTGTCTCGCATGCTTCTTATCCTTGCTCTGGAGGGCATAGCACTCTAAGGAGATGTCTTAAGAGCCATGCGAGTGCAGCTTAAATGATAGACAGTCCTAAAGCTCCAAATCCTAAAAGTGCTGGCGCGCGTTTACGAAACTATTTTCTGACCGGCATCATTCTGGTCGGCCCGCTCGCTGTCACGCTCTACATCACCTGGTGGTTCGTCAACACCGTAGATGGCTGGGTACGCCCGATTGTGCCGGCAAGCCTATGGCCGGACTCGTACTTGCCATTTCACGTGCCGGGTCTTGGCGTCATCATAGCTGGCGTCGGGCTGACCCTACTGGGGTTTCTTACCGCAAATCTCGTCGGCAACACGTTGATTCGACTTTCGGAGCGCTTATTGGACCGCATGCCCGTGGTGCGGAGTATCTACAAAAGCATGAAGCAGATTTTCGAAACTCTGTTCTCGCAAAGTGGCACGTCCTTTCGCAAGGTTGCGCTTATCGAATATCCCGGGCGCGGAATGTGGTCACTCGCATTTATATCTTCATCTCCAGAAGGCTCGGTAAAAACCTACCTTCCGCAGGGAGACGCCTATATATCTGTTTTTTTGCCGTGCACACCGAACCCTACAACCGGCTTCTACATTTTCATGCCGGTGAAGGATGTGCACGAGATTCCAATGACCCCTGACGACGCCTTTAAACTTATTATGTCCGCCGGACTCATCCAGCCTGAGGCGCAGGCGATGTTGTTGAGCCTGGCCGAAAACTCAAAGTCCCAAGCCAAGCAACATAAAGTTGATTTGTCAAAAGTAGGCTGATCCAGCTTTTGCACAATACTCTGAGCTGTCGGCCGCGTGATGGCGCAAATTGCGCCATTTCCGCACATCTGGGGGGTTTTCGGCTTGCGGGAATGTGTGCGCTGCGATACTCGTCAGTGTATTAAGTGAATGCACTTATTTAACGCGCGCAACACATCATGAGCCGCGAGAGTTGTGCGTCCCAGAGGGTTACAGCGATGCAGAGTGTAATTGCGGACTATCTACCATTGGTGATTTTTATGGCGCTCTCGCTGGTAATTGGCGGTGCGCTTCTTGTGGCTCCGTTCGCTCTGGCCTTCAAAGCCCCGGACAGTGAAAAGCTGTCAGCTTACGAGTGCGGTTTTAAAGCCTTTGACGATGCGCGCATGAAGTTCGACATCCGGTTTTATCTGGTATCTCTGTTGTTCATCATCTTTGATCTTGAAGTTGCGTTTCTTTTCCCTTGGGCCATTGCCTTCAAAGACGTCGGCCTGTTTGGTTTTTGGGCCATGATTATATTTCTTGGCGTGCTCACTATCGGCTTCGTTTACGAGTGGAATAAGGGAGCGCTGGAATGGGATTGATGCTTGATGCCACCGGAGCGGCCGTTGCGCCTGCGCCCAAGGGGCTGGTGGACGCAAATGGTCGCCCTTTGGGCGCGGAAGACCGGTTTTTTGGCGAAGTCAACGACCAGCTTGCCGACAAGGGCTTTTTGGTTACTTCCACCGAAGACCTCATTCAGTGGGCCCGCACTGGCTCTCTCATGTGGATGACATTCGGCCTAGCCTGTTGCGCGGTCGAAATGATGCAGTTGTCTATGCCAAGATATGACGTAGAGCGGTTTGGTTTTGCGCCCCGTGGGTCGCCGCGCCAGTCTGACGTGATGATTGTAGCAGGGACTTTGACCAATAAAATGGCTCCGGCTCTACGTAAAGTTTATGATCAAATGCCTGAGCCGCGCTACGTGATATCGATGGGGTCCTGTGCAAACGGAGGTGGCTATTACCACTACTCCTACTCTGTGGTTCGCGGCTGTGATCGTGTTGTTCCGGTTGATATCTATGTTCCGGGCTGTCCGCCGACTGCAGAAGCGCTGCTCTATGGCGTTCTGATGCTGCAGAAAAAAATCCGCCGCGTCGGCACGATCGAACGGTGAGCTCGATGCAAAACTTAGATATGCAAGCTTTCGGCGAGAAAATTCAGGCTGCGCTCAATGGTGCCGTCACCCATATCAAGGTTGCTTTTGGCGAGCTTACCCTTGAGGCGGAAGCGACCAGCATCGTCGATGTTCTCAAATATCTGCGAGATGATCCGGAATGTCTGTTCTACAATTTCACGGATTTGTGCGGGGCGGATTATCCGGGGCGGGAAAAGCGTTTTGATGTTGTCTATCACCTCCTGTCGCCCAAGCACAACACCCGCATCCGCGTGAAAATTCAGGCGGATGAACATACGCCAGTGCCTTCGACGATTGAAGTCTTTCCGGCGTCAAATTGGTACGAGCGGGAAGCGTACGACTTTTACGGCATCCTTTTTTCAGGGCATCCAGATCTGCGTCGCATCTTGACCGACTATGGTTTTGATGGTCATCCGCTGCGAAAGGATTTTCCCACGACGGGCTATGTCGAAGTGCGTTATGACGATGCAGAAAAGCGTGTTGTCTACGAACCGGTGAAGCTAACGCAGGAATTTCGCAATTTTGACTTCCTGTCTCCGTGGGAGGGGAGGCCGGACTACCTCCTGCCGGGCGACGAAAAAGCAAAGCTCTAACCGGTTTGCGCACGACTTGTTTAAAAGCCGAAGAGTGGAGATCGGGTGTCACGGGTTAAGGCGAGCTGGTTTTTCAGCTAAGTGATTGAAGTTGGTGAGTAGACTTATTCAGGCGGACAACAAGCTGGATTTTTGGACACACAAATGACCGAACATAATATCCGCAATTTTTCGATTAACTTTGGCCCCCAGCATCCGGCTGCCCACGGCGTTTTGCGCCTTGTGTTAGAGCTGGACGGCGAAGTGGTAGAGCGGGTCGATCCTCACATCGGCCTTTTGCACCGCGGTACGGAGAAGCTTATAGAGTCCAAAACCTACCTTCAGGCCCTGCCATATTTTGATCGCCTTGACTATGTTGCGCCGATGAACCAGGAGCACGCATTTTCTTTGGCTATCGAAAAGCTCATTGGAATTTCGGTTCCAAAGCGCGGGCAACTCATTCGCGTTCTCTACTGCGAAATCGGGCGTCTGCTTTCGCACATCCTCAACGTCACCACGCAGGCGATGGATGTCGGCGCGCTAACTCCTCCGCTCTGGGGCTTTGAAGAGCGCGAAAAGCTCATGATATTTTACGAGCGCGCCTCTGGTGCGCGTCTGCACGCAAACTTCGTGCGCCCCGGTGGCATCCAACGCGATATTCCGGCTCAACTCGTCGATGACATTTACGCCTTCTGCGATCCTTTCCTGAAAGTCTGCGACGATCTTGAAGGGTTGCTTACAGACAATCGCATTTTCAAACAGCGCAATGTCGATATTGGTGTTGTCTCGCTTGAAGAGTGTTGGAAGTGGGGCTTCTCCGGCGTCATGGTACGTGGCTCTGGCGCGGCTTGGGATTTGCGCAAATCGCAGCCTTATGAGTGCTACGAGGAGCTGGATTTTGATATCCCGATCGGTAAAAATGGCGATTGTTACGATCGTTATTGCATCAGAATGGAAGAGATGCGCCAGTCTGTCAGCATTATGAAGCAGTGCTGCCAGCGTCTCCGAAGCACGGAGGCCTTTGGTCCTGTAACTTCTGACGAAGGCAAGGTCGTTCCGCCGAAGCGTGCAGACATGAAGCGTTCGATGGAGGCGATTATCCATCACTTCAAGCTGTACACCGAGGGCTTTAAGGTGCCTGCTGGTGAGGTTTACGCCGCGGTCGAGGCTCCCAAAGGAGAGTTCGGCGTCTATCTCGTTGCGGATGGCACAAACAAGCCATACCGCTGCAAGATTAAGGCTCCTGGTTTTGCGCATCTCCAGGCCATGGATTTTATGTGCCGCAAACATATGCTCGCCGACGTCTCGGCCATTCTCGGCTCCATAGATATCGTGTTTGGTGAGGTTGATCGATGAAGCGGCCCACAGTCATTGCACTACTGCTTTTCTGTGTCGCGTCGTTATCGGCACCAGATATGTATGGTGCCTCGAACAAGGCTCCGGTTTCAAACCCTGTTCTAGATGCGACTGCGCCCGACACAACCACCACAACCTCGAATGTGGCCGCCGCTCCCGTGGTAATTGATCCGAAGTCAAAAATCCCTCCTATGGGTCAACTTTTGGCTCAAGGCTTTGAAATCAAAGCTGCATTTATCGATTCAACAAACATTGCCTACGTCGCGATGCAGCGCGGTACCTCGGCCTACCTGTGCCATTCGGGTACCATTCCCGCCTGCGATAAGTTGAATTAAAGGGTTCTCATGTCCGTCCGTCGCCTTACTGATCAGCAACCTAATTCTTTTGAGTTTTCTCCGGAAAATCTTGACTGGGCCACAAAGCAGTTGACCAAGTACCCCGCTGGCCGACAGGCGTCGGCGGTGATCCCTTTGCTTTGGCGCGCGCAGGAGCAGCATGATTATTGGCTCCCTAAACCGGCAATCGAAAAAGTGGCAGATATGCTAGGCATGCCGTATATCCGCGCGCTCGAGGTCGCAACTTTCTACACGATGTTCAACCTTGCTCCAGTCGGCAAATATTTTATCCAGATGTGCGGCACAACGCCATGTATGTTGCGCGGGTCAAATGATCTCAAAGCCGTCCTTGAACAACGCATCGGCGATCAGCAACATGTTACGCCCGACGGCAAATTCTCGTGGTTAGAAGTGGAGTGCCTGGGTGCGTGCTGCAATGCCCCTATGGTTCAGATCAACAACGATTATTATGAAGACCTCACTCCAGTGAGCTTCAGCAAGCTCCTTGACGATCTGGACGCTGGTCGCCCTGTCATTAAGGGATCTCAGACTGGCCGTAAAACATCGGAGCCGGAGTTTGGCAAGCTCACAGCACTGACATCGTTCTATCCTAATGTACCGTTGAGCAACGACAATGGCGCTGCGGCTCCGGCGGTTGCACAAACTGCATCAAACACAGATAGGCCTGAGATGCATGTTGCAGATGCACCGGTTTTAACAAAGCGGGTGAGCGAAGAACCAATTTCAGATATGCACAAGCCTGAATTGCTATGCACAGCGCGTTCAGGCGCTGCAGATGACTTAAAGCTGATTTGGGGTGTTGGGCCAAAGCTTGAAATCATGCTCCATGAGATGGGTATCTTCCATTTTGATCAGATTGCAGCGTGGACGCAGATGAACCTGTTGTGGGTCGATCAGAATTTGAAATCCTTCAAGGGCCGCGCGTTGCGCGACGGTTGGATCGAACAATCCAAAAAGCTTGCCACTGGCTGGCGTCCGAGTAATTCCGATGGCGATAAGCCAGTTTAAGGATCGAAATATGCTTGAAGACAAAGATCGTATTTTCACAAATCTTTACGGCTACGGTGATTGGACGCTGAAGGGAGCGCAGGCGCGGGGCGCTTGGGACGGCACTAAAACCGTTATCGAAAAAGGTAAGGACTGGATTATCAGCGAGATGAAGGCATCCGGCCTGCGCGGTCGCGGCGGGGCAGGGTTTCCCACCGGCCTCAAATGGTCGTTCATGCCAAAAGCCGATCCGGTGCGGCCGTCTTATCTCGTCGTCAATGCCGATGAGTCAGAGCCTGGCACCTGCAAAGACCGTGAAATTCTGCGCAACGATCCTCATTTGCTGATTGAAGGGTGCCTGCTCGCGTCCTTTGCCATGGAAGCGCATGCTTGCTACATTTATGTGCGCGGCGAATACATCTTGGAGCGCGAGCGTTTACAGGATGCAGTCGACCAAGCTTATGAGGCTGGTCTTATCGGCAAAAATAATAAAAACGGCTGGGATTTTGACCTTTACGTCAATCACGGCGCAGGCGCTTATATTTGCGGTGAAGAAACCGCCATGCTGGAAAGCCTTGAGGGCAAAAAAGGGCAGCCACGCCTTAAGCCGCCGTTTCCGGCTAACATGGGCCTTTATGGCTGCCCGACGACCGTCAACAATGTGGAATCGATCGCAGTTGCCCCGACAATTTTGCGCCGAGGCGCAGCTTGGTTTTCCGGTTTCGGAGCGAAAAACAATGCCGGCACCAAGCTGTTTTGCATTTCCGGCCATGTAAACAAGCCGTGCAACGTTGAAGAAGCCATGAGCATCCCGTTCCGTGAACTGATTGATCGCCATTGCGGCGGTATTCGCGGCGGCTGGGACAATCTGCTGGCCGTTATTCCGGGCGGGTCTTCGGTGCGCATGGTGCCGTCCGAGCAGATCATTGACTGCCCAATGGACTTTGACTCCCTGAGCAAGCTGCGTTCTGGCCTCGGTACGGCCGCGGTAATTGTTATGGACAAGAGTACGGACATTGTGCGAGCCATCGCGCGCCTTTCGTACTTCTACAAGCACGAAAGCTGTGGCCAGTGCACTCCGTGCCGCGAAGGCACCGGTTGGATGTGGCGCGTAATGACGCGAATGGCGGAAGGCCGCGCACAGAAGCGCGAAATCGATATGTTATTGGACGTGACCAAGCAGATCGAAGGCCACACGATTTGCGCCTTGGGAGATGCGGCAGCGTGGCCAATTCAAGGCCTTATCGCCCATTTTCGCCCTGAGATTGAGCGCCGGATTGATCAGTACGCTGCAAATCCGCATTCTGACCCCATTCGCATCGCGGCGGAATAGACCTTCGAAGCATTTTAGACGAATTGAAAAACGGAAAAAGTTTGCAATGACCAAACTCCTGATTGACGACATCGAGGTTGATGTTCCCTCTGACTACACCCTGCTTCAGGCGTGTGAAGCGGCAGGGGCAGAGATTCCGCGTTTTTGTTTCCATGAACGGCTTTCGATTGCGGGCAATTGCCGCATGTGCCTCGTTGAGGTGAAGGGTGGACCGCCAAAGCCTACAGCCTCCTGCGCCATGGGCGTGCGCGATTTGCGTCCAGGGCCAAATGGTGAACCGCCAGTCGTCAGCACCAAATCGCCGATGGTCAAGAAGGCCCGCGAAGGCGTTATGGAGTTCCTGCTCATCAATCACCCGCTTGATTGCCCGATTTGCGATCAGGGCGGTGAGTGCGATTTGCAGGATCAAGCCATGGCTTTTGGTGCCGATTCATCTCGTTTTCATGAAAACAAGCGCGCCGTGGAAGATAAATATATCGGCGCTTTGGTCAAAACCTCAATGAACCGTTGCATTCAGTGTACGCGCTGCGTTCGCTTCTCTACAGAAGTTGCCGGCGTCACTGAGCTCGGCCTTACAGGTCGCGGCGAAGATGTTGAAATTACAACCTATCTTGAACGCGCGATGACTTCCGAATTGCAGGGCAATCTCGTTGATCTGTGCCCGGTTGGCGCGCTGACAAGCAAGCCGCAGTCTTTCAAATTGCGGCCTTGGGAATTGCAGAAAACCGAATCCGTCGACGTGATGGACGCTCTTGGCTCGTCCATCCGCGTTGACAGCCGCGGGCGCGAAGTCATGCGCATTTTGCCGCGTATCAATGAGGCAATCAACGAGGAGTGGATTTCAGACAAGACCCGCCACATTGTTGATGGCCTCAAAAGCCAAAGGCTTGACCGTCCCTATCTGCGCCAAAATGGCAAACTCGTGGCCGTGTCATGGGCGGACGCGCTCAACACAATTGCTAATAGGATCGAAAGCTCCAAAATAGGTGCAATCGTTGGACAATTGGCCAGTGTTGAAGAGACATTTGCCCTGAAATCACTGGTAAACGCTTTGGGATCAACAGCCATTTCGGTGGAGGGCGTCGGCGCTCTCGATCCTGCAAAAGGCCGCGCATCCTACATCTTCAATTCAACTGTTGCCGGTATCGACGAAGCTGATGCCGTCATGTTGGTCGGTACGAACCCCCGCAAAGAGGCTCCGGTACTTAACGCGCGCATCAGGAAGCGCTGGCGTCAGGGTAACCTGCTGGTCGGAGTTATCGGCGAGAAAGCGGACCTCAATTACACGTACAATTACCTCGGCGCAGGGTCCGAAAGCTTGGAGGCTTTTTTGGGTCACGCCCCGGCAAGCAAGCAAAAGCCGCTTTTGATCGTTGGAGCCGGGGCATTTGAAAACGCGTCGGTTCTAGCCAATGCGGCGAAGGCGGCGACATCGCTGGGCGTGTTCAAGGAAGGCTGGAATGGTTTCAGCGTTTTGCACACGTCCGCAGCAGCGGTCGGCGCTCTGGATTTGGGCCTGAAGCGCACAGATCTTTCCGGTTGTGATGTCATCATTTCGCTTGGCGCGGATGAAACCGAGCTGCCTGCTTCGGCTTATGTGGTTTACATAGGTACTCATGGAGATGCCGGGGCGCACCGTGCTGACGTCATCCTGCCAAGTGCAACATATACGGAAAAGTCGGCCACTTACGTCAATACCGAGGGTAGGGTGCAATTGGCCAATCGAGCCACCTTCCCGCCTGGCAATGCCCGCGAAGATTGGTCAATCCTCCGTGCGCTTTCTGACTCTGTCGGTCACAGGCTCCCCTTTGACAGCCTTTCGCAGCTTCGCGCGGAGCTATATGCTGCTTTTCCGCACTTTGCTGCCATCGATTCAATCCTTCCCGGCAATGCCGCAGATTTGACAAATCTTGGCGAGGGTGCGGGGGCCATGGACAAAATCACTTTCATTTCGCCCATCACCGATTTCTATCTCACAAATCCAATCGCGCGCGCGTCGAAGGTCATGGCTGAATGTTCGGCCCTTGCCCATGGCGCATTGGCGCAGGCGGCGGAGTAAATTATGGACCCGTCCTTCGTATTTCTCGGCGTTTTGATGATGATCGTTAAAGGGTTAGCGCTTCTCGTCGGCCTGCTTATCTTCGTTGCCTACATACTGCTGGCAGATCGTAAAATCTGGGCGGCCGTGCAACTGCGTCGCGGGCCGAACGTGGTTGGCCCTTGGGGTTTGTTACAAAGCTTCGCAGACATGCTTAAGTTTGTATTTAAGGAGCCGATTGTACCTTCGGGTGCGAACAAAGGCGTTTTTCTACTCGCTCCTCTGGTCACTTCTGTATTGGCAATGTCAGCTTGGGCGGTGATCCCGCTCAGCTCCGGTTGGGCCATTGCCGACTTAAATGTTGGAATTCTTTACATATTCGCCATTTCCTCGCTCGGTGTTTACGGCGTCATTATGGGCGGCTGGGCTTCAAATTCCAAATATCCATTCCTCGGCGCGCTGCGTTCTGCGGCGCAGATGGTGTCTTACGAAGTGTCGATCGGCTTTGTGCTGATCACTGTCTTGCTCTGCTCTGGATCTCTGAACCTGACTGACATCGTCGAAGCGCAACAGAGCAAATGGGGCCTTTTTGGCTGGTATTGGCTTCCGCTGTTTCCGATGTTCGTTATCTTCTTCATTTCGGCCCTTGCTGAAACGAATCGTCCGCCGTTTGATTTGCCTGAAGCGGAATCAGAGCTCGTCGCCGGTTTCATGGTTGAATATTCTTCCACTCCGTATCTGCTGTTTATGATGGGTGAATATGTTGCGATTTTGACAATGTGCGCCATGACCACAATCCTTTTCATGGGTGGCTGGCTGTCGCCGATCCCATTTTCACCATTTACGGCGGCGTGGCTAGCGCCGATATGGTTCATTCTTAAAGTATCATTGGTTTTCTTTATGTTTGCGATGGTGAAAGCTTTCGTACCGCGCTATCGCTACGACCAGTTGATGCGTTTGGGCTGGAAGGTGTTCTTGCCGCTATCGCTTGTGGGGGTGGTCGTCGTGGCAGGCTTTTTGCAATTTTTTGGCGGAGTGCACGGATGAGATTAGATCATGCGGCCAAGTCTTTGTTGCTGAGCGAATTTGTGTCGGCTTTCTTTTTGTCGATGCGCTATTTTTTCAAGCCAAAAGCAACCTTAAACTACCCTCATGAAAAGGGTCAGCTCTCACCGCGCTTTAGGGGAGAGCACGCGTTACGCCGGTATCCAAACGGCGAAGAACGCTGCATCGCTTGCAAGCTATGCGAGGCTATTTGTCCTGCGCAAGCCATTACAATTGAAGCAGGTCCTCGAAACAACGACGGCACGCGGCGAACAACTCGCTATGACATTGACATGGTAAAGTGCATTTACTGCGGTCTCTGTCAGGAGGCTTGCCCGGTGGATGCGATTGTCGAAGGTCCGAACTTTGAAAACTCGACTGAGACACGCGAAGAGTTGTTGTATGATAAAAATCGCTTACTGGCCAACGGCGCGCGCTGGGAGCGTGAATTGGCGCGCAACATCGCCATGGATGCGCAATACCGGTAAGAGCAGAAGTGTGCTTTAAGGCGAGGGCAAAGCCATTTAGCTTCGAAAGAATGATACAAGGGTTGAAATTATGAATATCGTCACCGGCTTCTTTTACTTGTTTTCTACGGTGCTGATTGCGTCAGCGGTGATGGTCATCTCAGCCCGCAACCCGGTTCATTCTGTACTTTTCTTGATCCTTGCTTTCGTGAATGCTGCTGGCTTGTTTCTGCTGCTGGGCGCGGAGTTTCTTGCGATGATCCTGGTGATCGTTTACGTCGGAGCCGTGGCGGTTTTGTTCCTGTTCGTAGTCATGATGCTCGATGTCGATTTCGCGGAGCTAAAACAGGGCTTCTTGCAATACCTTCCTGTCGGCGCGCTTATTGGCATAGCGGTTCTCGTGGAACTCGTTTTCGTTTTGGGCACTTGGTTTCAGGCGCCCGGCGAACTCATTACCCGCGCCTCTGCTGTTAAGCCGGGCGTCTCCAACACTCAGGCGCTCGGCCAAGTTCTCTACACGCAATATGTCTATTTCTTTGAAATTTCCGGGTTGATCCTGCTCACCGCAATGATCGGAGCCATCGTCTTGACCCTGCGCCACAAAGTTGGGGTGAAGCGTCAGGACATTGCACAGCAAGTTGCGCGCACCAAGGAAACAGCAATGGAAGTCAAAAAAGTGCCCTCTAGGGTAGGAGTGTGAGGTTATGATACCTTTAGAACATTACCTCACAGTCGCGGCGATTCTGTTTACCTTGGGCGTTGCAGGCATTTTTCTCAATCGTAAGAATGTCATCATCATCATGATGTCGGTTGAGCTTATTTTGCTCGCTGTAAACATAAATCTTGTCGCCTTTTCTAGTTTCTTCGGGGACCTAACAGGGCAGGTGTTTGCGCTGTTTATATTGACCGTAGCTGCGGCTGAAGCTGCAATAGGTCTTGCTATACTTGTTACCTATTACCGCAACCGTGGCTCGATTGCGGTTGAAGATATTAATATGATGAAGGGCTGAACTTCAAATGTATCAAACCCTTGTATTTGCGCCGCTTGTCGGCTTCCTCATCGCCGGCGTTTTCGGGCGTACCATCGGGGCTCGCGCGTCGGAAATTGTCACCACAGGCCTCTTGTTCTTGTCCGCCATCCTCGCTTGGGTCGCGTTCGTGAAGGTTGGCTACGGGCATCAGTCGGCCCATGTCGATATCGCAAATTGGTTCACCTCCGGAGACCTAAAGGTATCATGGGCCTTTCGCGTCGACACGCTCACAGCAGTTATGTTGGTTGTAGTGTGCTCGGTTTCTGCCTTAGTTCACCTTTATTCCATCGGTTATATGCATGAGGACGAAAGCCGCCCCCGCTTTTTTGCTTATTTGTCCCTGTTCACTTTCGCAATGTTGATGTTAGTGACTGCGGACAATCTTGTGCAAATGTTCTTTGGCTGGGAAGGTGTCGGTCTGGCATCTTATCTCTTAATTGGCTTTTGGTATCAGAAGCCGTCTGCCAACGCCGCTGCCATTAAGGCATTCGTGGTCAATCGCGTTGGCGATTTTGGTTATGCGCTTGGCATCTTTCTGGTGTTTGCTCTCACCGGGTCTGTCGGCTTTGAGGAAATCTTCGCTAAAGCGCCTGAACTCGCCAACAAAAGCATTATGGCATTTGGCTACAGCTGGGATGCTATGACGCTTACCTGCTTGCTGCTTTTTATGGGCGCTTGCGGCAAGTCGGCGCAGTTTCTCCTGCACACATGGCTTCCGGACGCGATGGAAGGTCCAACACCCGTTTCCGCGTTGATCCATGCCGCGACGATGGTAACGGCGGGCGTTTTTATGGTTGCGCGTCTCTCGCCGCTGTTTGAGCAAGCTCCGGTTGCGCTGTCCGTTGTGACCATTGTTGGCGGCACGACAGCCTTTTTTGCAGCAACTATTGGATTGGTACAAAACGATATCAAACGAGTTATTGCCTACTCAACTTGCTCGCAACTTGGATACATGTTCGTCGCGCTTGGCGTTGGCGGCTACCAACTCGGTATTTTCCACCTTTTCACGCACGCTTTTTTTAAGGCGCTGCTGTTCTTGGGCGCAGGCTCGGTCATCCACGCGATGCATCATGAGCAGGACATGCGGAACATGGGTGGGTTGCGAAGCAAGATCCCGTTCACATTCGCAATGATGACAATTGGCACGCTGGCGCTCACGGGGTTTGGTATCCCCTTCACGTCGATTGGTTTCGCTGGGTTCGTTTCGAAAGATGCAATTATCGAAGCCGCCTATGCGTCAGATCGTTTTGGGCATACCTACGCTTTTCTGCTTGTTGTGGTCGCGGCTGGCCTTACCTCTTTCTATTCGTGGCGGTTGGTGTTCCTGACGTTTTTTGGCGAACCTAAGGGGAGCGGGCATGATGCTGATAGCCTTCATTCGCATGCTGATCATGGCACAGATGACCACGGTGCCCATGAACCGCACGAATCGCCGATGGTAATGTTGATTCCGCTGGCTCTGCTCGCGCTTGGGGCTGTGGTCGCCGGCTTTGCCTTTAAAGGCGTATTCTTTGGTGCCGGCCAGGAGGAGTTCTGGAAGGAAGCGCTCAGCGTTAGTAAAGACAATAAAATCCTCGAAGCGATGGAAAATGTCCCGCATCTGGTCAGTCTGCTACCGACGCTCATGATGGCAGGCGGTTTCTTGCTCGCATACTTTATGTACATCGTAGCGCCGGGTTCAGCCAAAGCGGTAGCTCAGGCAAATCCTGTTCTCTACCGGTTCCTGCTCAATAAATGGTATTTTGACGAGCTTTACGACTTCATTTTTGTGCGCCCCGCCTTCTGGTTGGGAAGGTTGTTCTGGAAGGGTGGTGACGGCAAGCTCATCGATGGACTTGGGCCGGATGGCGTTGCGGCGCGCGTGGTCGATGTTACAAATCGTGTCGTGGTGTTGCAGAGCGGCTATGTCTACCACTATGCCTTTGCAATGATGATCGGCGTTGCAGCGCTTATTTCGTGGTATCTCATCGGGGGCGTGCGTTAATGTTTGGTTTTGGCATTCTTTCCCTGACCACGTTCCTGCCGTTGGTTGGCGTTGTTTTTCTCCTCCTATTGAAAGGGGATGATCAAGCAACTTTGCGTAACGTGCGCTGGGTATCGCTTTTCACCACCCTTATCACCTTTGCAGTTTCTATTGTGGCTTGGAGATGTTTTGACACGGGCTCCGCCGCTTTTCAACTTGTAGAGCAGCGCGCTTGGTTCTCGGACAAAATCCTGTTCAAACTTGGCGTCGACGGAATTTCTATGCCTTTTGTGTTGCTGACGACCTTTTTGATGCCATTTTGTATTCTGGCGTCCTGGACTTCGGTCACTTTACGCGTTCGCGAATACATGATTGCTTTCCTGGTGCTGGAAACCTTGATGATCGGCGTCTTCACCGCGCTGGATTT
>JANXSV010000371.1 GCA_025356505.1 Methylovirgula sp. | reverse complement strand
GTTAAGGGCCGCTTCGCTTATGGCTATGCCACACATGAAGACCGCATCACCAAGCCGATGATCCGCGCCAAGATCACCGACCCGTGGCGGGAAGTCACTTGGGACGAAGCCATCAACCATGCGGCTTCGGAATTCAAACGGATTCAGACCCAGTTCGGCAAAGACTCGGTCGGCGGCATCACCTCGTCGCGTTGCACCAACGAAGAAGTTTTTGTGATGCAAAAGCTTATCCGCGCTGGTTTTGGCAATAATAACGTCGATACCTGCGCCCGCGTGTGCCACTCGCCAACCGGCTATGGCCTTGGCCAGACTTTTGGCACATCAGCCGGAACACAGGACTTCAAGTCTGTTGCCAAATCCGACGTTATTCTGGTCATCGGCGCAAACCCGACCGACGGACACCCCGTATTCGCCTCGCGCATGAAAAAGCGCCTGCGTCAGGGCGCAAAACTCATCGTCGCCGATCCGCGCAAGATTGATCTGATCAAGTCTGCGCACGTCAAGGCGGACTTCCATCTGCCGCTGAAGCCCGGCACCAATGTCGCGCTGATCAACGCGCTGGCCCATGTCATCGTCACCGAGGGTTTGGTCAACGAGGCTTTCGTTCGCGAGCGCTGTGATCTGGAAGCCTTCGAAAGCTGGGCTCGTTTTGTCGCGCAAGAGATCAACTCGCCGGAAGCCACCGAACAATATACCGGCGTAGCGGCTGCCGATATGCGCGGCGCAGCCAGACTTTACGCCAAGGGCGGCAATGGCGCGATTTACTACGGCCTCGGCGTCACCGAACACTCGCAAGGGTCGACGATGGTGATGGGCATTGCCAATCTGGCAATGGCTACCGGCAATCTTGGCCGTGACGGCGTCGGTGTGAACCCGCTGCGCGGACAGAACAATGTCCAAGGCTCATGCGATATGGGTTCATTCCCGCATGAATTTTCGGGCTACAGACACGTATCCGATGATGCGACGCGGCAGATGTTCGAGAGCATGTGGGGCGTGGAACTGTCCAGCGAGCCCGGCTTGCGCATCCCCAATATGTTCGACTCCGCAATCGACGGTGAGTTCAAGGGGCTCTATGTGCAAGGCGAGGATATTGCCCAGTCGGATCCGAACACCAAACATGTTCAGGCGGCTCTCTCCGCTATGGAATGTGTCATCGTGCAGGATCTGTTTTTGTGCGAAACTGCCAAATACGCCCATGTGTTTTTGCCCGGCTCGTCATTCCTTGAAAAGGATGGCACCTTCACCAATGCCGAACGCCGCATCAACCGCGTCCGCAAGGTCATGCAGCCGAAATCCGGTCTGGGGGATTGGGAAGTTACGCAGCGCCTTTCACAGGCGCTAGGCTATCCGATGAACTATAGCCATCCTTCTGAAATAATGGATGAAATTGCGCGCCTGACACCGACTTTTGCGGGCGTCTCCTTCAAGCGGATCGACGAAGAAGGCTCGCTGCAATGGCCGGTGAACGACGCCGCGCCGCACGGCACGCCGCTGATGCACATTGACAGGTTCGTGCGCGGTAAGGGCAAGTTCATGCTCACAGAATTTGTCCCGACCGAAGAACGCACAGGCCCGCGCTTCCCGCTGCTGCTCACAACAGGCAGAATCCTGTCTCAGTATAATGTTGGCGCGCAAACCAAGCGCACACATAATAGCACTTGGCACGAAGAGGACTTGCTTGAAATCCATCCGTTTGACGCTGAAAACCGCGGTATCAGGGATGGCGATTTGATAGCCCTGCATTCCCGCGCCGGAGAGACCGCTTTGCGGGCCTTGGTCTCCGAAAGAATGCAGCCCGGCGTGGTTTACACGACGTTCCATCACGCCATATCCGGCGCCAATGTTGTTACAACCGACAACTCGGACTGGGCGACAAACTGTCCGGAATATAAGGTGACTGCCGTAGAAGTGCGCAGAACCAACCGGATGTCGGAGTGGCAGGAGCGTGAACTGGTTGACAGCCAGGCCAAGCGCCAAATCGCCGGGCACTTTGTCGATGCCGCTGAATAGGCCGACAAGCGTTGCAGCGTCGGCGCAGGTGTTAGACTATCAAAGTGTCGGGAAACAGCTCAATCGCGCACTTGCGGTTGAGACCGCGGTAAATGTCATTTACCGCCCGCTTCCCTTCGCGGTGATGATGGCGACGCCGGCCGATCTGGAAGACTTTGCCTATGGCTTCAGTTTGACAGAAGGCATCATCGGGGCCGCGTCAGATATTACCCAAGTTGAAATCCGCGCCGAGGAGCGCGGGCTGCTCCTTGATATCGCGCTTCGGCCTGAAAAAATGCAGGCGCATATGTCGCGGAAACGTGCGCTTTCCGGGCGTACCGGCTGCGGCCTATGCGGCATCGAAGATTTCGATTCGCTCCCGGGTGCGAAAACGTCAGTTAAGCCGGACTTTCATCTCCCTCCTGCGGCCATAAAGCAGGCTTTGACAAGTTTTGCCCGACACCAGACTTTAAATGATTCTACGCGGGCTGTGCACGGCGCTGCCTTTTTCGATCTGAATGGCGAACTTATTGTGGCGCGTGAGGATGTGGGTCGGCATAACGCGCTCGATAAGCTCATTGGAGCCCTGTTGCGGCGCGGACAAAATCCGGTTGACGGTTTCATCGCCATAACCAGCCGCTGTTCTTTTGAAATGGTGGAAAAGGCGGCGGCGTTTGGTGCGCGTGCGCTTGTGGCGATCTCAGCGCCGACGTCGCTCGCATTAGAGCGCGCCGAGGCTCACGACATGGTGCTTGTGGCCGTGGCGCGTGATGATTCCGCTTTGATATTCCATGGTTCGGCAAGTTTAGAACCCAAGACAATGGCGCGCGCACAATGAGGACAAACGATGACGATATGCAATGAGGACCTGCAATGAGTGATTCACAACAACGGCTTGTGCATATGGCCAACCAGATCGCAGCAAACCTGCGCCAACTCCCTCATGCCGAAGCTGTCGAGACGCTCGGGAGCCACATCAACAAATTTTGGGACCCGCGCATGCGCAAAGGCTTGCTTGCGCTGGCAAAAGAAGGGGGCTCGGGCTTTGATCCGATGCTCGTACAGGCAATTCCGGCGATTGTTGCGCCACAAATCAAATAATTTCCGATGTGTGTTAGACGAAGGTTTACATACGAACCCACCGTTAAATATGTTATTCAAGAAAAATAAAAGACGAGGAAACATAATGAGTATCAATACTTTAGACGCCGGGCTCCTCAGCCGGGCGAATACGATTGCCCAACCGGGCTTCAACCGTTGGCTGGTACCTCCCGCAGCGCTCGCCATTCATCTGTGCATCGGCATGGCCTATGGCTTCAGCGTGTTCTGGCTGCCGTTGAGCCAGTCGCTTGGCGTCACCAAACCGATAGCATGCGCTGTGGCTGACCCGACATTCTGGGGAATATTCACAGACCTTATGTCGGCGCTGTTTCGCACATCCTGCGATTGGAAAGTGGCTGATCTAGGCTGGATGTATACCTTGTTTTTCGTATTGCTCGGCTCCTCCGCTGCAATCTGGGGCGGTTGGCTTGAGCGTGAAGGCCCGAGAAAGGCCGGCGTCGTTTCGGCAATTTGCTGGTGTGGCGGCTTGCTGATTTCAGCGCTTGGCGTTTACACCCATCAGCTCTGGATGATGTGGCTCGGTTCCGGCGTCATTGGCGGTATCGGTCTTGGTCTTGGCTACATTTCACCGGTTTCGACCTTGGTGAAATGGTTTCCGGATCGCCGCGGCATGGCCACAGGCATGGCGATCATGGGTTTCGGCGGTGGTGCGATGATCGGTACGCCCCTAGCCAAATTGCTGATGGACTACTTCAAATCGGCCAATGGCGTAGGCGTTTGGCAGACCTTTGTCTGCATGGCTGTGATTTACTTCATCTGGATGATGGCGGGCGCATTTTCCTACCGCGTTCCGCCTTCGGGCTGGAGCCCTGAAGGATGGGTTGCCAAAGAACACACAAATGCGATGATCACCACCGGTCAGGTGCATTTGAAAGACGCGCATAAAACACCGCAGTTCTGGTTGATATGGGCTGTTCTGTGCTTGAACGTGTCCGCGGGTATCGGCGTTATCGGCATGGCAGTCCCGATGTTGCAGGAGATTTTTGGCGGCGGATTGATCGGTAAGCCTGAGCTCGGCTTCGCCGCTTTGGACACAGCGCAAAAGTCATCGATTGCGGCTATCGCTGTCGGTTTCTCCGGGCTGCTATCGCTGTTCAACATCGGCGGACGCTTTTTCTGGGCGTCATCGTCGGATTTCTTCGGCCGCAAGTTGACCTATTTCATCTTCTTCGGCCTTGGAATCGCACTTTACGCTCTGGCACCAAACTTCGCCCATTCCGGCAATAAGGTGCTCTTCGTTGCCGCGTTCTGCGTGATTTTGTCCATGTACGGCGGCGGATTTGCCACTGTGCCAGCCTATCTTGCTGACATGTTCGGAACTCAGTTCGTCGGTGCCATTCATGGGCGTTTGCTGACAGCCTGGGCCACCGCGGGCATCATTGGCCCGGTTGTGGTCAATTACATCCGCGAGTTCAATAAGTCCGCAGGCGTTCCAGCCGACAAGCTCTATGACGCGACCATGTATGTGTTGGCGGCGTTCCTGGTGATTGGGTTCATCTGTAACGCGCTGGTTCGTCCGGTTGCGGCGAAATGGTTCATGCCGGAAGACCAAGTCGCAGCCTTGCAGAGCAAGTCTTCTGCCATGCGCTCCGGCCCGGAGGGATCCTATGGCATCGGCGGCGGCGCGTTTGACGCCAAGGCCTTCCTTGCCTGGGCCTTTGTCGGTATCCCGATCGTTTGGGGCGTCTACATGACCTATCTGAATGTCGTGAAGCTGTTCAACTAATAAAAACCTGCCGCGCCAACGGCAGCTTCTCCAAACAAAATCCGATAAAAAAAAGCCGCCCCGAACAATTGGAGCGGCTTTTTTAGTTTCTGAA
>JANXSV010000326.1 GCA_025356505.1 Methylovirgula sp. | reverse complement strand
GCAAAAATCGCGTCCAGAGCAAGGATGCGCCCTTCAGCATCGAAGCCAACATCAAAATCCACAAGAAAATCATGACGCTTGCCGGTCATGATCATATCGTCATCGCGGTCCGGACGGCACTTTACTGCCTTACCAAATTTGTTTGCCGCAAGGGCCGCAACGGCCGCAAAAAGATTGCTTTGGGTCTCCTTGCCGCCAAACGCGCCACCCATGCGCCTGACTTCGACGGTTACAGCGTGATTTGGCACGCCGAGCACATGGGCGACCATGTGCTGGACTTCGCTCGGGTGCTGTGTCGAAGAATAGATTGTAACGTCGCCATCTTCACCGGGAATGGCGAAGGCGATGTGGCTTTCGAGATAGAAATGATCCTGCCCGCCGATATTCATTGATCCCGTGAGCCGTTGGGGAGCAGAGCCGAGCGCAGCCTCAACATTGCCGCGCTCGAGTTTCATGGGGGTAACCACAGTCTCTGCGCCGGCCTTACGCGCGCTGGCGATGTCAATGTGATGTGGCAGATCGTTGTAGACAACTTTGGCCAATTTTGAGGCCGCCCGGGCGGCAGCGCGCGTTTTTGCAACGACAGCAAAAAGCGGTTGTCCTTGAAAAGAAACGCGTTTTTGGGCGAATAACGGCTCATCATGCGCACCCACCGGGCTGATGTCATTTTCGCCCTTGATGTCGGCCCCGGTGAGAACCCCGACAATGTCCGGCGCAGCAAGCACTGCGCTTAAATCTATCGCCATGATATTGGCATGTGCACGTCCGGACATGCCGAGATAGGCGTGCAGCGTCCCGACCGGTTCGGGCATGTCGTCGACATAAACTGCCTCTCCAGAGACGTGTTTATGGGCAGAATCATGTTTTGATGAGGTGCCTACAGCGTCAACCATTGTGCGCTCCTACCTGATTAACGCGGGTGGGAACGTGGACTTCCAACGTCTCGACGGCGAATCTCCGTAATAAATTCCCGGCCACGGCGCTGCGATAGTCTTTCGTGGCTCGCAAATCTGTGAGAGGAGCGAAGTCCGTCGCAAGCGCACGCGCCGCTCTGTCGGCGACTTCAGTGGACCATATGTGTCCGACCAATTCCTGCTCGGCCAGCTGCGCACGTTTTGGCGTAGCTGCCATTCCGCCAAATGCGATGCGCGCAGCCGACACTGTGCTGCCGGACATTTTCAGCCAAAAAGCTCCGCAAAGCGCCGAGATATCTTCATCAAAACGCTTTGAAATTTTAGACACGTTCAAAATCTCATCGGTTCCGAGTTTGGGCACGGTAATACATTCGACAAATTCTGAAGGAGCGCGATCTTGAACCTTATAATTTATGAAAAATGTCTCGAGAGGAATGGTTCTGCTGGTTTGGCCCGACCGCAATGTCAGGCTTGCGCCCAGCGCAATCAGGAGGGGTGGCAGGTCACCAATAGGCGATCCATTGGCAATATTACCGCCAATCGTGCCGGAATTGCGCACCTGCTCCGAGCCAAAACGCCGCAATAGCTCCCGAATATGCGGGTGCATTGCCCCAAGCCTTTCATAAACAGTGTTAAGACTTACCATGGCGCCAAAGGTAAAGCCTGCTTCGGTTTCATGCACGGATTTGAGGTCCTCGACGCGCACAAGCGATATGATTGGATTGAGCCTCTGCATTCCCTTGGTCACCCAAAGGCCGACGTCCGTGCTGCCAGCCACAAGGGTGGCTTCCGGGTGGGAAGAATAAAGGGATGCAAGATCGTCAAGATTGGCGGGCGCAAAAAAGACGCCTTCCGGGTCACTGAGGTGCAGGGTTTGCTGATCCTGCATCGCCGCCAGTTTTCCCGCTATAGCGGAAGCGTTTATAAGGACAGGATCGCTCTCGCGATCATCGTCGCGGTAAAGCGAAAGGGCCGCGTCAACAATTGGGCGGTAGCCCGTGCAGCGGCATAGATTGCCAGCCAGAACATCCTCAATACGGGCAACGGTTGGATGGTTTTCGTTCAGCCATAACGCGAGCAGCGACATGACAATTCCAGGTGTGCAAAAGCCACACTGAGTGGCATGCAGGTTCACCATCGCCTGCTGAACCGGGTGAAGTGTGTCCGCTGTTTTAAGATTTTCCACGGTCAGGATGTGGCATCCATCGAGGGTGGCCAGAAAAACGATGCATGAATTTATGGCGCGATACACCAGTTTTCCGGCTTCCAGGCGGCCCACAACCACAGTGCAGGCGCCGCAATCGCCCTCATTGCAGCCTTCTTTCGTGCCACATTGGCGCTGCTTGAGACGCAGCCAATCGAGTAGCGTTTGGGTGTGCCCGCAGCGGTCTATCTCATGAAGTGTGTCGCCAAGATAAAAGCGAAGTATGCTGCGCATCTAAACTCCCGGAACCATCAAGCCTGTCACCAGTATGAAGCATGCAATTACGATGCAAAAGCTAGCGCAAAAGGAAAGACTTTCAAATTTTTAAGTTGGAATGATTGTGAGTTTCTCTGGCTTCACTCGAATGTTATGGGCTACCATTCTGATGGATGGCGTAGGTTTTGTAGCACGTGATTTGTGGCACGTGATTTGCCTTTTGGACTCTTGATGAAAACAGTGAAAGCCATAAGAGCCAGACTGTTCTGGTTTACCGGAGATCCGGCGCTCCAGGGGGACGCAGCTTGGCACTATGTTGAAGACGGCATGGTCATCGTCAAAGAGGGTGTTTTAACCCACGTTGGCGAGGCGAGCGCACTTCTGGCGCAGCTGGCTGCGGACACGCCGATCATCGACCACAGGCCACATCTTTTGATGCCCGGCTTTATCGACACGCATATGCACTTTCCCCAAACGCAGGTGATTGCTTCTCATGGCGCGCAATTGCTCGATTGGCTGAACAAATACACGTTTGTGGAAGAGCAGCGCTATGCTGACCCGGACTTATGTAAGGCAAACGCGACGTTCCTGCTCGATACGCTCCTCAAACATGGCACGACGACGGCAGTCGCTTACGGTTCGGTGCATCCCCAATCGATGGAAGCCTATTTTTCCGAAGCGCTACGCCGAAATATGCGCATGATTGGCGGCAAAGTGATGATGGATCGCAATGCGCCTGCAGGCCTGCTGGATACGCCACAGCGCGGCTATGATGAAAGCAGGGCGTTGATCGCAAAGTGGCACGATAAGGGTCGCTTGTCATACGCGATCAGCCCCAGATTTGCGATCACTTCCACAGAAGCGCAACTTGAGGTTTCCGGAGCTTTAGTGCGGGAAAATCCGTCCTGCTACATGCAAACGCATATTTCGGAGAACCTCAAAGAGATTGCTTTTGTTAAAGAGCTCTTCCCAAGCGCGAAAGATTACACCGACGTTTATGACAGCTATGGCCTGCTTGGTCAGCGCTCTTTGATGGGCCATTGCATCCATTTGTCGGACAGGGAACGTGCAAGGTTCGCTGAAACCCGGTCGGTTGCTGTTTTCTGCCCGACATCCAACCTGTTCATCGGGTCCGGGCTGTTTGACTGGGCTAAGACTGTCGAAGCAAATGTGCGGATAGCGCTCGCAACGGATATCGGTGGTGGAACTTCCTATTCGATGCTTCAGACTGCGGCTGAGGGCTATAAGGTTTTGCAGCTCCAAGGTCAAAGCTGGTCACCGTTCAGCGCCTTCTACGCGATGACCATGGGCAATGCCGAAGCCCTAGACTTGCACGATAAGATTGGCTCGCTGAGAGCCGGGTATGAAGCAGATTTTGTAATTCTGAATGCCCGCGCTACACCTGCGATGGAGATGCGGATGGAGCGGGTTTCGGATTTGATGGAAGAGCTTTTCGTGTTGATAACCCTTGGCGATGATCGCGCCATAGCGGCGACATATGTCGCGGGCGAGCGCTTTGAGTACGCCGAATGAGCAGGCTCTGGATACAACATCCGCTGGCGATTTTGGCGCCTCAAGCTGAAAATGGCATCGTGGTGGAAAATGGCGTTATCGCGGAGCTTGTGCCCAAGGGCGGAGTTCCTCTGGGCGGTTTCGATCAGACGTTTGACGCCTCGCGGCATGTCATGTTGCCGGGCCTTATCAATACCCATCATCATTTTTACCAAACCCTCACGCGCGCGCATCCTCAAGCTATCAATAAAGAGCTGTTTCCTTGGTTACAGGCGCTTTACCCGATCTGGGCGCGCCTCACGCCGGATACGTTTCGGATTTCGGTTAGATTGGCCCTTACCGAACTGCTCATGTCCGGCTGCACAACTGCGGCGGATCATCATTATCTATTTCCTGACGGCTTGGAAAATGCTGTCGATATTGAAGCTGAGGAGGCGCTTCGCATCGGCATCCGCATGACCATCACGCGCGGATCTATGAATTTAAGCCGGAAGGACGGCGGATTGCCGCCAGATACTGTCGTGCAAACAGAAGATGTCATTCTGCAGGATTCCGAGCGTGTCCTGAACCTGTTTCATGACCGCAAGCCGGGTGCAATGCTGCAAATCGGATTGGCTCCGTGTTCGCCTTTTTCAGTTACCAAGAGTTTGATGGCCAAAAGCGCTGCGCTTGCGGCGCGGTTTGACGCGCCGCTCCATACGCATTTGGCCGAAACGATCGACGAAGAAGACTTTTGCTTGGCCAAATATGGCTGCCGAACCGTTGATTTGCTCGACGAGGTCGGGTGGCTCGGGCCGCGTACCTGGCTGGCGCATGGTATCCATTTCAATGCTTCCGAGATTGCCCGCCTTGGCAAACATGGTGTCGGTGTCTGTCACTGCGCAACATCGAATATGGTTTTGGCTTCGGGCATTTGCGCCACCAAAGAGCTTGAAGCTGCTGGCGCCGCGGTGGGGCTTGGTGTTGACGGGTCGGCTTCAAATGATGCGTCCAATATGATGGAAGCTGTTCGCCATGCATTGATGATTGGCAGGCTGAAATATGGCGCGAGCGCCTTGACACACCTGGATGTGCTGCGTTGGGCAACGGAAGGCTCAGCAAGATGTTTGGGCCGAACGGATATCGGCAAAATCGCCGTAGGCATGCAGGCAGATCTTGCACTTTTCAGTCTGGACGATTTACGTTTTTCGGGGGGCCACGATCCCTTAGCCACGCTTGTGCTGTGCGGCGCTCACAAGGCCGACCATGTCATGGTGGCGGGACAATGGCGCGTAACCGATGGGCAACCAATTGGCGTGGATTTGACGGCCCTGCGCAGGGCGCATGGTGATGCGGCAAAGTTATTTATTTAAGGATTTGCAATGGGGAAGCTTTCTACTCACGTTCTGGACACGTCCAGCGGCAAGCCGGCGGGCAACATGCGGTTGCAGCTTTTTTGGCTGAGCGGCGATGTCCGGCGTTTGTTACGCGATACAACAACGAACAGCGACGGGCGCACGGAAGCGCCGCTGATGAGTGGAAGTCTCAATGCCGGAATTTACGAGCTGGTATTTTATGTTGCTGATTATTTTAAGGAAAATGGAGTTGAACTGCCGAATCCACCATTCTTGACCCATGTTCCACTGCGGTTTGGAATTGCCGAGCCGGATGGCAATTACCACGTGCCACTGCTGTGCTCGCCGTGGAGCTTCTCAACTTACAGGGGCAGCTGAATGAACTATCCGCGCGATATGATCGGATACGGCCGCCAAGTGCCGCACGCCAAATGGCCAGCCGGGGCTAAAATCGCCGTACAATTTGTCATCAATTATGAAGAAGGCGGCGAAAATAATATTCTTCATGGCGATGCCGCCTCTGAAGCCTTCCTTTCCGAGATCGTGGGTGCGGCACCCTGGCCCGGCATGCGCCACATGAATATGGAGAGCATTTACGAATATGGCTCCCGCGCGGGCTATTGGCGATTGTGGCGCATGTTCACTCAAAGGCAGATGCCGGTCACAGTTTATGCCGTTGCAAGTGCCCTACAGCGCTATCCGCAGATCGTGGCTTCGATGCAGGAAGCAGGCTGGGAAATTGCTTCTCATGGTCTCAAATGGATCGATTATCGCAACCATTCGAGAGCAGACGAAAAAGCAGACATCGAGGAAGCGATCCGTATTCATACTGCGCTGTGTGGCTCGCGTCCGCTGGGTCTTTATCAGGGCCGATCCTCGCTTAATACGCTTGATATAACGGCGGAAGAGGGCGGGTTTTTGTATGCAGCTGACGCTTATGCCGATGATCTGCCATATTGGATGCCAAATGTCCCCCAAACGCAGCTGATTGTGCCTTACACGCTTGATGCCAATGACATGAGATTTGCCACGCCGCAGGGGTTCAATACAGGGGAACATTTTTACGCCTATCTGAAGGACGCTTTCGACATGCTCTATGCCGAGGGCGAAACTGCGCCAAAAATGATGTCTATTGGCCTGCATTGCAGGCTGGTCGGGCGGCCGGGACGCGCCTTGGCGCTAGCGAAGTTTTTGGATTATGTGCAGAGCAAACCGGACGTTTGGGTGGCAACGCGGCTTGATATCGCCCGGCACTGGATCAGGCACCATCCGCCTCAGAGTGGATATAGGCCGTCCACAATGGGCGCAGCGCTCTTCCGTGACGTTTACGGCGATGTTTTCGAACACAGCCCTTATCTTGCGGATATGGTTCATGCCGCCGGCTTATCTGCTATGCAGGATACCGCAAACGGTCTGCATGCGGCCTTTTTGGCGGCATTGGCCATGACAAGCCACCAGCAAAAAATCGACCTGATTAAATCCCATCCGGATCTGGCAGGTAAGCTCGCCCTTGCAAAACAATTAACTGCGGATTCGTTGAACGAGCAGGGCTCGGCCGGGCTCGACACTCTTTCTGCGGACGAGTTGTCGAAATTTACCGGCCTCAATGCCGCCTATATAGCAAAATTCCAGTTTCCATTCATTTTCGCGGTCAAAGGCAAAACAAAGTCGGATATTTTGCGCGCTTTCGAGCAGCGTATTGGCAATGATGCCGATGTGGAATTTGCCGAAGCCCTCCGTCAGATAGAACGTATTGCCCTGCTGCGGCTACAAGACAGGCTCCCTTGATCATGGATACTCTTTCAGGCGCAGCAGTGATGAAGCGGGTGAATATTCTTGCCCAGTTCAGTGATGACCCCGAAAATCTGACGCGGCTCTATCTCTCGAACGCTCATAAAAATGCTGTTCAATTGGTGCAGCGCTGGATGCGTGAAGCGGGGATGTCAACGCGCATAGACGGTGCCGCGACATTGCACGGGCTTCATCCGTCGCAAATGAGCGATGCCCCGCGCCTTATCCTCGGTTCCCACATAGATACTGTGCGGGATGCGGGCAAATTTGACGGTAATCTGGGGGTGATAAGTGCGATTTCGGTTGTCGCCGAGCTCAACAGGCTCGGCATCAAACTTCCGTTCACCGTCGAGGTCGTAGCGTTCGGGGATGAAGAGGGCGTGCGTTTTCCAACCACGCTTTGCGGCTCCAGAGCTCTTGCCGGGCGTTTTGATCCTCTTTGTCTCGATGATGTGGATAGCGATGGCGTCACGAGGCGGAAGGCCTTGCTTGACTTCGGCGTCAATCCGCAGGCGATCTCCGCTGAAACGCTGAATCCGAGGCAGACGCTGGGTTATATTGAACTGCATATCGAACAGGGTCCGGTACTGGAAGCGCAGGGCTATCCGCTTGGCGTGGTTACAGCGATCAACGGAGCCAGCAGAGGGCACGTGACTGTGCGCGGGGTTGCGGGGCACGCAGGGACATTGCCGATGTCGATGCGGAAGGACGCTTTGTCGGCCGCCGCTGAAATTGTGCTCGAAATCGAAAAAATCGCCCGCAATATGCCCGATGTGGTCGCGACGGTCGGTACGTTCGAGCTTCCTCACGGCGCAAGTAATGTGGTGCCAAGCGCGGTAAAGTTCTCAGTGGACATTCGCGCGCCTGAAGATAAGCTCCGGCATGAAGCAGTAAAAAAGATCGAGCATGTGCTCGACGATGTTTCGCATGCACGCGGTACTTCAGCTATACTTGATATCCACTATGATGCGCAGGCAACCCGCTGCGAACCGGCCTTTATGGACTGTTTGAGCGCTGCGATTGCTCAAAATAATTTGAAAAGCATCCGGCTTCCAAGCGGCGCGGGCCATGATGCCATGGCGTTTCGCGACCGAATTCCCGTGGCGATGTTGTTTGTCCGCAGCAAGGGCGGCATCAGCCACAATCCGG
>JANXSV010000318.1 GCA_025356505.1 Methylovirgula sp. | reverse complement strand
GCATGAATGCCGGGGCGCATGGCGGCGAAACCAAGGATGTGCTGATCGAGGCCCGCGCCTTGAGCCGGGATGGCAAATTGCATATTCTGAAAAACGCCGACTTCGGCTTCACTTATCGCCACTCAACCGCCCCGCAGGACCTTATCTATACGCAAGCGCTGTTTCAGGGCCGCGCTGGAGACGCCGCGCAAATCAATGCCGACATGGACAAAATCACCGCCGCCCGCGAGGCCAGCCAGCCCATAAAAGAGCGCACCGGCGGCAGTACCTTCAAAAACCCCGACGGCCACAAATCCTGGCAGTTGATCGACGCCGCCGGTTGCCGCGGCCTCACCATCGGCGATGCACAAATGTCGGAAATGCATTGCAATTTCCTGATCAATCGCGGCAACGCCACAGCGGCGGATATCGAAACCCTTGGCGAAACCGTGCGGCGGCGGGTGGTTGCCAAATCCGGCATCATGCTAGATTGGGAAATTAAACGAATCGGCGTGGCGTGAGCCATAACTTGGTAGAAATTACGTTTTACTGTAAGATGTAAGTCGAAGCCAATCTGATTGGGAAGTTTCAAATGGCCAACGCCAGTCTCGCATCCGCCCGCTCGAAAATATCGGTGAAAAGTCAAACTGTCCTGCCGCGCGCGGTGCGCGAGCAATTGGGCTTGAGGCCGGGCGACACCCTTGTCTACGTGTTTGATGAGCGCGGAATTCTTTTGGAAAAAGCCCTGCCGCCAAACGAGGAAGATCCGTTTGCCAGCTTTACCGAATGGGCAAGCATTGAAGATGACGAAGCCTATGCCAGCCTATAATGCAGGCGATATTGTCGTCGTACCTTTTCCCTATTCGGATCGTTTTGCAGAAAAGCGTCGCCCCGCACTCGTCGTCTCCGGCAATACCGTGCACAGCGCAGGCTTGATCTGGCTGGTGATGATAACTTCCTCTAAAAAGGACAGCCGCCCGGCTGATCACGTCATTCGGGATTTGGCACCCACTGGCTTGCCGGTTGCATCAACTGTGCGTCCGCTCAAAATCGCCTGCGTCGAACCTGAACGTATCTTGCGCAAAGCAGGCTGCCTCTCCGCACTCGAAACATCAGAACTTCTCGCTTCCACCCGCGCCCTGATTGGCGGGTGAGCCTCATGTCATAGGATAAAAACGCATGCAACATATCGCCGTTCTCATGGGTGGCTGGTCTGCCGAACGCGAAGTGAGTTTGCGCTCTGGCGAAGCCTGCGCCAAGGCTTTGGAATCCGTGGGATTCCGCGTCACCCGCGTTGACGTACAGCATGATATTGCGCAAAAGCTGACAGCCTTGAAGCCGGATGTCGCCTTTAACGCGCTCCACGGCCCCTTTGGCGAGGATGGCAAAATTCAGGGCTTGCTCGAATTTTTGCAAATCCCCTATACTCATTCCGGCGTTCTGGCCTCGGCTCTCGCCATCCAGAAAGACACGGCTAAAATCGTCTTGGCGGCCAATGGTGTGCCGGTGGCGCGCGGTATCACCGTTTCGCGCTTTGAAGCCGCCAAAGAGCATGTCCTGCCACGTCCCTACGTGCTGAAGCCGGTCAATGAGGGCTCGAGCTGCGGCATCTTCATTATCAAGGAGGACCGCCCGCCGCCGCAGGAATTGCTGCGCGCAGACTGGCAGTACAGCGACACGATGCTGGCCGAAACCTTCATCCCGGGGCGCGAACTCACCTGCGCCGTAATGGGAGATACGGCTCTGGGCGTCATCGAAATTCAGACCGCATCCGGAGCATGGTATGATTACGATGCGAAATATGCGCCGGGCGGATCTATTCACATTTTGCCGGCAAAAATTAAACCAAATATTTACCACATTGTCCAAGAGTTGGCCGTGAAGGCGCATCGGGCGCTTGGCTGTCGCGGCGTAAGTCGTGCGGACTTTCGATTTGACGACACACCCGGCGGCACCGGGGACATCATCTGTCTCGAAGTCAACACGCAACCGGGAATGACCGAGACCTCGTTAGTGCCAGAGTTAGCGACCCATGCCGGGTTCTCTTTTGGCGAGTTGGTAAAATGGATGGTGGCGGACGCCTCCTGCGATCGGTAGACAGGCTTTCGGGTCCGGCGGGCCCGCGCCAAGCTCAGACACGCCCGGGGGCCATCGCGCCCGCCTATCATTTTCCGTCCCCGGTTTTGTTTCCCGAAACCCGGGGCAATGCGCTCATCGCTGCATTTGAAAGCTTCGCCAACAGCGCGCACAAGGGCTTAGGCCTGCTGTTTTCAGTGGCGTTGATCGGCGCTGTCGGCACATTTGGTGCTATGCGCGGCGGCCAATACGAAGCCTTTGTAGCCGCTAACGGCACGATTTCGGACAATATCGCGCGCGCACTGGGGTTTGGCGTCGCCGCAGTCACCATCACCAGTCAAGGCATCCTGCCAGAAGCGGATATCCTCAAGGCCGGGGGCATCACGCCGAACTCATCATTGATGTTCATCGACGCCGCCCAGCTGCGTGACAATCTCCTCGCCCTGCCCGCTGTGGCGGATGCGCAGGTTCGCAAGCTTTATCCGGACCGGCTCGCCATCGAAATCACCGAGCGGCCAGCTTACGCCCTGTGGCAGAAGGACGGCGAAGTCCAGGTTATATCCGACGCGGGTGCCGTTATCGGGCCGCTCACCGATCTGCGTCTGGCGGGCCTGCCCTTTGTCGTTGGCGATGGTGCCAATCTCCATGCGCAGGATTTCACCAAACTGATGGAAGCCGCTGGCGATCAGCATACCAAGTTCCGCGCCGGAATTTTCGTGGGACAGCGCCGCTGGGATTTGATCACAACCAATGGCGTGACAGTCAAATTGCCGGATCATAATCCGGAAGCAGCGCTAAAAACGCTGGCCGAACTTGAGCGGCAAAACCGCATTCTGGAAAAAGATGTGATCGCGCTTGATATGCGCATGAAAGATCGCGTCGTCGCGCGCCTGACCGAAGGCGGTCTATCCAGCCGCAGCGAGCAGTTGCAAAAGAAAAACCCGGGGAGCGACATATGAGCCGTCATGTCTTGACCCCACGTATGCGACCCCTGCCAACCCGGCGCAGCACCACTCTCGCCGTGCTGGATGTGGGCACGTCCAAGGTGGTTTGCCTTATCGCCAAGCTGTTGCCATGCGAGCCGGCAGACGTGCTTCTCGGCCGCACCCATCGCTGCAAAATTTTGGGCATAGGCCACCAGCGCGCGCGCGGCATCAAAGCTGGCGTCGTGATCGACATGGACGAGGCCGAAAAAACCATCCGCATGGCCGTAGACGCCGCGGAACGCATGGCTGGAATCGAAGCCGAAAGCGTTGTCGTCAATATGACAGGCGGCCGGATAAGCTCGCAACATTCAAAATCCAGCCTGAATATCGGCAACCGCGCCGTGACAGCTGCAGATCTGAACCGGATTCTGGAGCTGGCCTCCGCCAGTGTGATGCGCGACAATCGCGCCGTCATTCATTCCCTTCCCAACGGCTACCAGCTTGACAGCACGCGCGGCATCCATGACCCCAAGGGCATGATCGGCGAAACGCTAAGTGTGGATTTGCACAATGTTGCTGTCGAGGCTGCCGCTGCACGCAATCTCATGCTGGCTATCGAGCGCTGCCACCTCACCGTCGAGGCCATCGTCGCCACGCCCTACGCCAGCGCGCTTTCCGTCCTCGCCGATGATGAAGCCGATATGGGCGCTGCGATCATCGATTTTGGTGGCGGCACCACATCCATCAGCGTCTTTGAACACGGTCGTCTGGCCCATGTGGACGCAATCGCTGTGGGCGGCAATCATATCACCATGGACATCGCCCGTGGCCTCACCACCCGCGTGACCGATGCGGAACGGCTGAAAATCGTGCACGGATCTTGTGTCAGCTCCCCGTCCGACATTCGCGAAACCATCACCATCACAGTTGCAGGTGACGATGGCGACCAGCCAACCCATCTGCCGCGAACCCAACTTGTCCGGATCATCAAGCCCCGTGTCGAAGAAATCCTGGAGTTGGTACGTGATCGCCTCAAGGCCTCCGGCTTTGCAGCTCCAGCGGGACGTCGCCTGATTTTGACGGGAGGCGGCGCACAGCTGACCGGCATGGTCGACCTCGCGCGTCAGACAATTTCCTCAACCGTGCGCATTGGCAGACCTCTCGGCGTTCAGGGCCTGCCCGAATCCGCGAAAAGCCCGAGTTACGCAGCCAGCGTCGGCCTGCTGATATACCCGCAGGTTGCCGCGATCGAACATTTCACCCAAGGCAGAAAAAGCACCTCTGCCCAAGGCACCACAAAGGCAAATGGCACGGACGGTTATGTCGCCCGCGTTGGACGCTGGCTGAAAGAGAGTTTCTGACAGCGAATCAAAAATATATGTCCAAATATGGCTTTTTCAGAGTCAAGAGGGATTCACAAAAGCCAACGAATCACATGTGTTAAACCAGATGCTTGAAAGCATCCCAATTGAGAGGCCAGGAATATGACGATCCATTTGAAAGCTCCGGAACTACGGGAATTGAAGCCCCGGATTATGGTTTGCGGTATCGGTGGTGCGGGCGGCAATGCTGTCAACAACATGATCGTCTCCGGCCTCAATGGTGTAGACTTTATCTGTGCCAATACGGATGCCCAAGCGCTCACCTCTTCGCGCGCCGAGCGGATTATTCAAATGGGTTTGCAGGTCACCGAAGGTCTTGGTGCCGGATCCCAGCCCGAAATCGGCCGCGCCGCTGCCGAAGAGGCGCTTGAAGAAATTCGCGACCATCTCGCTGGTGCGCATATGGTGTTCGTTACCGCGGGCATGGGTGGCGGCACAGGCACAGGCGCTGCCCCTGTTATCGCCCGTCTTGCCCGCGACATGGGCATCCTGACTGTTGGCGTGGTCACCAAGCCTTTCCAGTTTGAAGGCGTGCGCCGTATGCGCATCGCGGACAACGGCATTGAAGA